>DMIX01000389.1 GCA_003451975.1 Propionibacteriaceae bacterium | reverse complement strand
GGTGCGTCACGACGCCCTGGCCGTCGTGATCGCCGGCGGGGTGATCGGCGCGGTCGGAGTCCTGGACGACATGTTCGAGTTGAATGCTCTGGCCAAGGTTGCCGGTCAGCTCATGGCGGCGGGGTTGCTCGTCCTCAACGGTGTCAAGGTGTACTGGATTCCGCTCCCGGATCGGATCATCGCCTTGGACGACGGCACCTCGATCGTGGTCACCATGATCCTGATCTTCGTCGCGGTCAATGCCATCAATCTGATCGACGGTTTGGACGGCTTGGCAGCCGGTGTGGTGGCTATCGGAGCCAGCGCCTTCTTCTTCTATGCCTACCTGCTCTCCTTCGAACAGGAGTTGGTGCGCGCCACCGGTGCGAGCCTGATCACGGTGGCGACGGTCGGCATCTGCTTGGGTTTCTTGCCCTACAACGTGCATCCGGCCCGAATGTTCATGGGGGATTCCGGATCGATGCTGCTGGGCTTCTTGCTGGCGGCGTCCTCGATCAGCCTCACCGGACAGTTCGACCCGTCCAAGCTTGCCGATTTCGGCACCAACGCCTTGGCGGCGTACCTGCCGCTGTTGGTCCCCTTGGCTGCGGTGGCGCTGCCGTTCCTGGACCTGGTCTTGGCCTACATTCGGCGCACGGTTGCCGGGAAGCTGTGGTACCAGGCAGACAAACAGCATCTGCATCACCGCATGCTGAACCTGGGCCACAGCCATGGTCGAGCAGTCGCGTTGTTGTGGTTGTGGTCGGCGGTGATTGCCTACGGCGCGGTGCTGATCGGTCTGTTCCCCTCGGTTCTCAGCCTGGTGATCTGGTTGCTGGCGATCCTGTTGGCCGCTCTGCTCACGTGGGGACCAAAGGTGCGGGCTCGGATGTGGTCTGCCCATGGCTGAGGGACGCGCCTTGAGCCCTCGAGGGCGTGCCCTGCGGCTGCTGGTGGCTGGCACCGGCGGGGCTGCGGTGGCCTGGGTATTGGCCGCTCTGGGCTTCTGGTTGTTTGCCGGACCGGCAACGCTGATCGCGGTGCTGATCGGTGGCCTGATCACGATCGGGTTTTTCGTGCTGGGCCAGCTCGTCCAGGTTGCGCTGGCTTCCGCAGAACCGATCGTGGTGATGATGGCCAGCCTGATTTCGTATCTGTTCCGGGTGGTCGCGGTGGCGTTGGTAGCAGCTTGGATTGTGAAGCGGGTGCCCTGGGTGGATGGCCGTCAACTGGGTGTGACGATCCTGATCGTGCTCGCGGGTTGGCTCGCCGCCGAGGTATTCGCCTTCTCTCGGCTGCGGGTGCCCGCGTTCGACCCGCCACAAGGACAAACAGACTAGGTAACATCATGGAATCGGTAGGCACTTTTGCCTGATATGGTGCTGCCACCATGGGTGATCGCAACGGCACGAGTGACGGCTATCGCGTATTGAGCCTCATGCTGGCCGGACCTGCTCTGTATGGCGGAATCGGTTGGTTGCTGGATGCCTGGCTGCACACCTCATGGCTTCTCTTGGTAGGGGTGATGGTCGGTCTAGGCCTGAGCACTTACCTGGTGATTTCACGTTACGGACGCACCGTATGAACGGCCTGACCGAGGAGGTTGTATGCCCGGCCTGACCGGCCTGTTTATTCCCCTGGAGTGGGACGTCTGCACTCACACTGAGGGCGGCGAAGAAGGCCTCATCATCGGGGTCGGCAGTTTCTGCGCCCGTCCGCTCTTCCCGGGATTGGGCCCGGAGTTCTACTGGATCAACAATCAGCTCTTCCAAGCGGTGCTCGGCGCCGTCTTGGTGATCGGCTTCTGGCTGTGGGTGTCCTACTCGCACAAGCTGGTTCCCGGAAAGCGCCAGTACTTCGGCGAACTGGCCTACAACTTCGTGCGCGATGGCATCGCTCGCGACATGCTCGGTCATGACTTCCGGAAGTTCGTTCCCTACCTGGTGGCGCTGTTCAGCTTCCTGCTGGTGAACAATCTGTTCGGGCAGTTCTTCCTCTTCATGTTCCCGACCTTCTCCAAGATCGGTTATGCGTGGGGTCTGGCAGGTTTGACTTTCCTGCTCTACAACGGCGTCGGCATCTACAAGCACGGGCTGTTGAAGTATCTGAAGAACAACACGATGCCTGCCGGGGTGCCGTGGTGGATGCTGCCGCTGGTGATGCCACTGGAGTTCCTGTCCAACTTCATCATTCGCCCGATCACGCTGGCGCTGCGACTCTTCGCCAACCTGTTCGGCGGCCACTTGGTGGTGCTGGTCTTCGTGGTCGGTGGCACCATGCTGTTGACTTGGACTGAAGGCCCGCTGAACGGCAAACCCGAATGGCTGCTTCACACCGCAGGTGGCGTGGCACTGGTCTTCAGCTTGGCGATCTTCGCCCTGGAATTGTTCGTCTCGGTCATGCAGGCCTATATCTTCACGGTCCTGACCGCCCAATATGTCGCCTCGGCACTAGCCGATGAGCACTGAGCAACTGTAAGAAACCCTCGAAAGGAAATCATCCATGATCCCAATGGAAATGGTCGGCTCCCTGAACATGATCGGCTACGGCCTGGCAGCGATCGGCCCCGGTATCGGTATTGGCCTGGTCTTCGCCGCCGTCATTCAGGGCACCGCTCGTCAGCCTGAGGCCAAGGGTGCCTTGATGAGCACCGCCTGGATCGGCTTCGCCCTGACTGAAGCGCTGGCCATCATCGGCATCGCGCTCGCCTTCGCTCTGTAATGAGGTTTGCGGGAATGTTCCCACTGGAATCCGGCATGCCGCCGCTGACTCCGGAATACAACTCGGAGCTGATCGCAGGCATCGTTTTGTTCCTGATCATCCTGGTGGTGGTCTGGAAGCTGGTGGTGCCGAAGTTCGAGGAGACCTACGCTGAGCGGTCGGCGGAGATCGCCGGCGGCATTGAGAAGGCGGAGCGGGCTCAGGCAGAGGCTGCTGAGGCGCTGGCCGAGTATCAGGCACAGTTGGCCGAGGCGCGAGCTGAAGCGGCCAAGATCCGTGAAGAGGCCAAGGCAGATGCTGCCGCGGCTTCGGCTGAGATCCGGGCTGCGGCTGCTGCCGACGCGGAGCGTCTGGTGGCCAATGCTCGTGCACAGATCAGTGCCGAGCGCGCGCAGGTCGTACAGCAGCTACGTGGCGAAATCGGTGGTCTGGCCACCGAACTGGCCGGCAAGATCGTCGGGGAGTCGTTGGCCAAGGACGCGGCTGCCCGCCGCACTGTTGACCGCTTCCTCGCCGAGCTCGAGTCGCAACCGGTGGCCAGACCACCGATTTCGCCACGTAGCTGCTGTACGACCTGCGCGCGCTCG
>DMIX01000365.1 GCA_003451975.1 Propionibacteriaceae bacterium | reverse complement strand
GCGATACCCACTGGACCCGTCCGTGGCTGGTCACCAGGGATTCGATCGCGGAGGTACTCGACTCCAACCCGCTTCCGGTGGTGCGCTTCCATGGATCGCCGCTGCGCGTTTCCCGGGCCACCATGGGGGAGTACGACGTGCCCTTGGATGCGATTTCGGTGGCCGGCCAGTGGTACGGGTTCTTCTCCAGCAATCATTTCCGCAACGGCGTCACCATGGGGCGATCGGTGCTGGCTCGCGCGCGTAACCCGCACCCGGTGCTGGACGCGAACCGTCGCCATCACCCGGTGCAGTTCGATGGTCTGGCCACCGTGAGTGATCGGCATTTCATCAACATTTCCGCCCAGGTGCGGCCCGCCCGTGAGATACCCGGCGCTGGTGGCGACGGCGAGGTCGTGCTGCTGTGGGGAACCGGCTCCTATCGGGCATCCGAGCTACGGCTGGCGATGCTTCGGGTCGCTGCACTACCCCAGCGCAGGGGCACCGACCTCAGCCTGCAGTTCTGGGACGGATCCGGCTGGAGTGATTCCGAGGCGGACGCGGCGCCTCTGTTCGGCCCGGCGGCTCTGGGTGAGATCTCGGTGCGCTGGGTTCCCGAGGTGGGCCGCTATCTGTTGTTGTCGATGTCTGGTCCGGCTGATCCCGCCGGCATGGCGGTGACGCTGCGCTGGGCCGACCGGCCGGCGGGGCCGTGGACGCCGAGACTGAGCCTGATGGATTGGGTGGCTGTGGGAATGGTCGACGATGTGCAGCGTCGCTTCATCAAGGCACGAGCCGGCGATCCGGTGTCCGATGATCTGTTTGGCGTGCAAGCCCGCAGTACGGGGGGCGCCTATGCGCCGTATCTGTTCGACGTCCGTCGTGACGGCGCAGAGCTGGTGCTGCGCTACACGCTCTCAACCTGGAACCCTTATCAAGTGGTGCTCATGCAGCACCGGCTTGTCCCCGGTGAGTTCTGAGTCGGTCCAGGCCGAGCTGCAGTGGACGGGTGGCAAGCAACAGCAGCAATGACCAGAAGCCTGCTCCGGGCACCAACAGTGAAACCACCAATGCGGCGAGCAGCAGCGCAGCGGTGACCGCACCGGCCCGTACCGACTCGGCGCTGACCTGCTGGCCGTCAGCCCACGCTTCAGGGTGGCGATGCAGCATCCACGTCATGGCGACCATGCACAGCGAGGCACCCAACATGGTGCCGATGTAGATCACATACTCAGTGGTGCCTTCGGGCAGCGAAAAGATGATGGCCGTCGCCACCGGCATCAGCACGATCATGGCCAGCCAGGCCATGTTCACCCCGAACAGCCCGGGAACCTCATCCTGGATTCGGGCGAAGAGCCGGTGATGGCTGCGCCAGAACCGGGCAATGAGAAGGAAACTCAGCGCAAAACCGATCAGCCCGGTGCCGTTCTGCTGGAGATAGGCGGACGCATCCAGGCCTTCGGCCGAACTCTCTTGCACCGAATCCATCAGCGGAAGGATCAGCAGCGTCAGCGCGATCGCGACCGCCGCATCGGAGAAGAACACCAGCCGCTCGATCGGTGGGTTTTGGGTATGGGCCATGTCTGAAGTATGGCAATGCTCATGGCTGACTGGTGTGCCCTTCGTCAAGCTCAGGGAACGGGTTGGGGTGGGTGTGCCCTTCGTCAAGCTCAGGGAACGGGTTGGGGTGGGTGTGCCCTTCGTCAGGCTCAGGGAACGGGCTTCTCGGGGGCGTGGTTCGAGGGGTCGTTGGCTGAGCTTGTCGAAGCCCCGGGGTTGCGCCCCGGCACTAGGCACCCAACAACCGGCGGGCCTCAGCCGGATCCACGCTGTGGCGCTCCTGGCTGGCGACGGCACGCACCTGGGCGGTGATCTCGACCAGATCGCCACCGTGTTCACCCAGTAGTGCCGCTACCGCGGAGCGTCCGCTTTGGCGACCCAGCCGCAGTGATCGCTCGGCGCCCACCAACTCGGGGGCGTAGGGCTCATAGGTCTGCGGATCGCGGGCCAGGGCAGCCACATGCAGGCCGGATTCGGTGGTGAAGATGTCCGGGCCGATCACCGGCGCGTGGCCGGGAATCGGGCGTCCGGTCCAGGTGCTGAGGGCTTCGGCGGCATGGCGGGCGGCATGCAGGTCGTAGTCGGCGCTGCCTTGCAGGGTGAGGAAGGCGGCAACCTCCTCGGTGCGGGCGATGCCGGCTCGTTCACCCATGCCCAGCAGGCTCACATCGGCCCAGGCCGCTCCGGCCTCGATGGCGGCGATCGCCCCAGCGGTGGCCATGCCGAAGTCATTGTGCAGGTGGACGCCGACCTCGCCGTCGAAGCGGGACCGGACCGCCGACACCACCTCAGCCAACAAACCCGGCGAAAGTACCCCAACAGTGTCGGCGATCCGTACCCGATCGGCTCCGGCTGCGGAGGCCGCCGCAGCCACGTCGAGGAGGAAGTCGACATCAGCACGGCTGGCGTCCTCCAAGCCGATCGAGACATACCGCACTCCGGCATCGCGGGCAACGTCGACCAGCCGTCCCACCTCGGCCAGAGCCCACGCCCGATCGCGGTGCAGCCGGTTGGTCAGATGTCGATCAGAGACCGGCAGGGCGAAGGACACCACTTCAGGGCCGAGCGCGGCTGCGGCTCGAATATCGTCCGGGCGCGCCCGGCACCAGATCGCCCGGCGCAGGTCTGGGGCAACGTCGGCGGCCACCGCCATGAGTTCGGCCAACGGCTCGGCGCCATAGGCCAGCTCCGTGACCGCATGCCCCAGCTCGATCTCTTCCACCCCGATGGCAGCGATTGCAGCCACCAGTGCCGTCTTCTGGGCGCCATTGAGGTAGGGCACCGGTGCCTGGGCGCCCTCGCGCAAGGTGGTGTCGATCAGTCGCCCCATGGTGATGCCTCCTTGTGGTGACGGTTAGCCGCAGCCGGTGCCTGGCCCCGAGCAGGACGTCTTGCAATCCCGCGGGGGCAGTGCACGGCGGGGTTGGTTTCCGGCGAAGACGTCGGTGACGGCTTCGCTGATGAGTCCGTCGGATTCGTAGACGCTCAGTCCGGAACTGATGAGCACCTGCCGGGGTGTTTCTCCGACCTGGTTGCAGATGAGTGCCTTGCAGTCGGACAGGATTCCGGCCAGCATCGCCCAGCGTCCGGCGCCGCCACCGGCAGCGGGGGTGCGACGACGATCCACGAGACGCGGGGTGATGTGTCCCTCGAGGTTGGCGTTCTCGTAGATGAGGATCTCGTCGGCGCCACCGAGGTGTTGATTGACCAGGAAGCCCTCCTGGCTGACCACTGCGATATTGGGCCGGTCTTTGGCGGGGGCCTTGGCCGCCATCAATCGGTCGATGGCCTCCTGGCCGTGAACATCGCCGAGCAGGCCGACGGCATCAGCGCGGCAGCGTTGGCAGTGGGCCATGAGATTGATGTGGGCTTTGGTGTCGGTGTGGGCTTTGGCGATCTGCTCGGTGGTCGGCTCAGCGAGGCTGCCGAACAAGGTTCCCTCGACGGGGTAGAGCGGAATGTTGTTCATAGTGTCGGCACCGAGCTCGGCAGCGACGCGGGCAACGTCGGCGATGCCCGCGTCTGTGACGCCGGGCACCAGGATGGTGTTGATCTTGACCGTGACACCCCGTGCCTTGAGTCCGGCGATGGAGGCTCGTTGGCGCTCGAGCACCAACTGGCCGGCTTCGCGGCCGCGGTAGATCTGTTTGCCGTCGCGCACCCACTTGTAGATCTGGCCGCCGACCTCGGGGTCAGTGGTGTTCATGGTGATGGTGACGTGGCTGATGTCCAACTCGGCGATCGCATCGAGGTGGTGGGCCAGTTCCAGGCCGTTGCTGGACACACACAGCAGTAGGTCGGGGTGCTTGGCTTTGACCAGTTCGAAGGTGCGCAGGGTTTTATCGGCATTGGCGAAGGGATCACCAGGCCCGGCGATGCCGACCACGGCCAGGTTCGGCAGATCGGCACGGACGGCGTCCACATAGCGCAGTGCCTCTTCGGGGGTGAGCACCTGGGAGGACACCCCGGGCCGGGATTCCGAAACGCAGTCGAACTTGCGATTGCAGTAATTGCATTGGACGTTGCACTTGGGCGCCACCGGCAGATGCACCCGGGCGGTACGGGCGGCGGCAGCCTCATCGAAACAGGGATGCTCACTGATCGGGAGCTTCGTCGGGGTCAGGGGTGCAGTCATGATGAGCCCTTCACATGTAGGAGTAGCCGACTTCGGATTCGTCTTGGCGAACCTGGATCAGGGTGTTGATCACCCGATCGAACAGTTCCTGAGTACCGCGGTAGCCCAGATGCAGCAGCCGCTGGCCGCCCACCCGGTCATGGATCGGCAGACCGACCCGAACCAGAGGGATATTCAGCCGCCGCGAGGTGGCATATCCCTTGGAGTGGCCGATCAGCAGATCGGGTTTGAGTTCGGCGGCGCGAGCCTCGATCTCGTTGAAGTCGCCGTCGTCGAGCACCTCGACGTCGGGCAGGTCGGGGTTGATCCGAGCGATCTCGGAGGCCAGGAAGCCGGAGCGTCCACCGCTGGCCACCAGGAGTGGTTTGATGCCGATCTCGGCGAGGAAGCTGGCCACGCCGACCACCAGATCCTCATCGCCGAACACGATTGCGGTGCGTCCGGCACCGTACTTGTGACCGTCGATGTAGGCATCAACGAGACGTCCGCGTTCTTTGGCCAGCCAGGTCGGCATCTCGGCTCCGGACAGGTCGCTCAAACGATCAGTGAACTCATCGGTCAGCCGGATTCCGATCGGCATCGGCAGATGACTATGGGGCACGGAGAAGGTCTTGGCCAGGTACTCACCGGCCAGGTCGACGCCGGGAGTTACCAGACCGCCCAGCGTGATCGACGCCTGCGCCGAGCCACTGGCCGCGACCTGCTCGGCAGTGGTGCCGCCTTCGGGGATCATGTCGTAGCGTGCGGCACTGGAGCCATCCATGCGGTCGGAGTAGTCCGGCATCAGGATCGGCTCGATGCCATAGCCAGCGCTGATTTCCAGCA
Source organism: Propionibacteriaceae bacterium (assembly GCA_003451975.1). GTDB lineage: Bacteria > Actinomycetota > Actinomycetes > Propionibacteriales > Propionibacteriaceae > Propionicimonas. The sequence goes on along the minus strand of DMIX01000365.1, from coordinate 753 downwards.
GATGGCGCAGGTCGGCGGTGGAGATAATTCCGGGGAACAGGTTGACCTTCTGCGAGGTCTCACCGGCCACCGCCTGCTCGGCCACGACCGCCTTCACGGCGGCATGGAAGCCGTCGGCGTGAGTGCCGGCATACGACGGGGTGGGCGCAAAGACCAGTTGCGGAATCTCCTGCCCAGTCTGCGCGGTCAGCCCCTCGGTGGGATGGGCGATGCGGCGAATCATGGAGTCGACGTCCTCACCGATGGTCTCGGTCAGGCAGGTGGACGCCAGCCCGATCATCGCCGGGGAGTAGACCCGGGTCACATTGGCTACGCCAGTGCGCAGATTCGCCTCGCCGCCGAAGACGGTGGCGGCTTCGCCGACCGAGGAGGACGCGATGTCCATCGGCTCGGCAAAGTGGCTGATCAAATAGCGGCGGATATAGGTCGCGCAGCCTTGCGAGCCGTGCAGGAAGGGCACGGTGCGCTCGAAGCCGGTGTAGGCCAGGCAGGCGCCCAACGGCATGCACATCCGGCAGGCATTCGTCGTCGAGGTCGACTTGGTCGGGGTGGAGCAGGCGGTCTTGTCTTGATCGGCCAAGGGGAGGATCTTGGTGGTCATCTCAGGCCTCCTTCGCCGCATGGGCTTGGTGCCGGGGTGCAAACTGCCACACCGGGCTGCACACCGAATCGCGCACCTCGCGGGCGAAGTTCGCCATGCCGATGAAGCCCTCCAAAGGCAGCTTGCGTTCGTGGTTGTGATCGCAGAAGGCC
>DMIX01000321.1 GCA_003451975.1 Propionibacteriaceae bacterium | reverse complement strand
CGACGCCACCACCGGCCAGAACGGTTTGGCGCAGGCCCGGGTGTTCGCTGAGGTGGTAGACATCACCGGCATCGTGTTGTCCAAGCTGGACGGATCGGCCAAGGGTGGCATCGTGGTGCCGGTCCAGCGTGAACTGGGCGTCCCGGTGAAGCTGATCGGCCTGGGGGAGGGCCCCGACGATCTGGCCGTCTTCGAGCCAGAGGCCTTCGTCGATGCGCTCCTGGCAGAGTGACCGCGATGCAGCTTCGTGAAGCAGTCCCGGCTGATCTACCGGCCCTTCTGGACATCTACAACGATGCGATCCTGACCAGTACCTCCAGTTGGGACTACGAGCCGTGGAGTCCGGTGCAGCACGCCGATTGGTATGCCCACAAGGCGGAGAACGGCTATCCGCTGCTGGTCGCCGTCGAGGGCTCCGAACTGCTCGGCTATGCCACCTACGGCGAGTTCCGTCCCAAGATCGGCTATGCCGCCACCCGCGAACACAGCGTGTACGTCCGCGACGCCGCCCGCGGCAGCGGCGTGGGGTCGCGCCTGATGAGTGAACTCATCGACCGAGCCCAGCGGTCTGGGGTGCATGCCTTGATCGGAGCGATCGCCGCCGACAACGAGGCCTCGCTGGCGCTGCACGCCCGACTGGGCTTCGTTGAGGTCGGACGGCTGCCTGAGGTGGGACGCAAGTTCGACCGCTGGTTGGATCTGGTGTTCGTCCAACTCACCTTCTGACGTGTCGGGGCCGACGAGCAGCGGAGCGCCAGGCTGGGTACTGCCCGGTAGGATGAGCGGCGGTTCAATCCAGCGGCGATAGGTGTCCCTTGTTCGACAATCTCTCTGATCGGCTGTCCCAGGTCTTTCGCAATCTGCGCGGTAAAGGACGGCTATCTGAAGCCGACCTGACTGAGACTCTGCGTGAGATCCGCCTGGCTCTGCTCGAGGCCGATGTGAATCTCGGCGTGGTCAAGGAGTTCATTGCCGCGGTCCGCGAGCGCGCCACCGGCGCTGAGATCCACCAGGCCCTGAACCCGGCCCAGCAGATCGTTCAGATCGTCAACGCCGAGCTCACCGAGATTCTCGGTGGAGCCGACCGTCCGTTGCGCTTCGCCAAGCGTCCGCCGACGGTGATCATGCTGGCCGGTCTGCAAGGCGCCGGCAAGACCACGCTCGCTGGCAAGTTGGGCAAGTGGCTGAAGGAGCAGAATCACTCGCCACTGCTGGTCGCCGCCGACCTGCAGCGTCCCAACGCGGTCACCCAGTTGCAGGTGGTCGGTGAGCGTGCCGGAGTCCAGGTGTTCGCTCCGGAGCCCGGCAACGGTGTCGGTGATCCGGTGGCCGTCGCTCGCGCAGCCATCGAGCATGCAACGACCAAACTGTTCGATGTGGTCATCGTCGACACCGCAGGACGCCTGGGTGTGGACGCTGAATTGATGAAGCAGGCTGCCGACATCCGTGATGCGGTGCAGCCCACCGAGATCTTGTTCGTGGTTGATGCCATGATCGGTCAGGATGCGGTGAACACCGCCAGTGCTTTCGCCGAGGGGGTCGGCTTCGACGGGGTGGTGCTGTCCAAGTTGGACGGCGATGCCCGCGGCGGTGCGGCGCTGTCGATCGCGAAGGTGACCGGCAAGCCGATCATGTTCGCCTCCACCGGCGAAGGGCTCGACGACTTCGACGCCTTCCACCCTGATCGGATGGCCAGCCGCATTCTCGACATGGGCGACATGTTGACCCTGATCGAGCAGGCGCAGAAGACTTTCGACGCCGATGCCAGTGCCAAGGCCGCCGAGAAGCTCCTGGGGGGCAAAGACACCTTCGGATTGGACGACTTCCTGGAGCAGATGCAGGCGGTGCGCCGAATGGGGCCGTTGTCGAAGATCCTCGGCATGATGCCCGGCATGGGCCAGATGAAGGATCAGGTCGCCGGGATCGACGAGAAGGAGATCGATCGGATCGAGGCAATCATCTACTCGATGACTCCCACTGAGCGTGCCGACCCCAAGATTCTCAATGGTTCACGCCGCCTGCGTATCGCCAGCGGTTCGGGAACCAAAGTCCAGGACGTCAACAGCTTGGTGAAGCGTTTCGCTGAGGCCAAGAAGATGATGCAGGCCATGGCCGGTGGCATGGGTGGCATGCCGGGCATGGGCGGCATGCCAGGGCTTCCTGGTGCGCCTGCCGGTGGTGGCGGCAAGAAACGGCAAGCCCGCGCGAAGAAGAAGGGCAAGCATCCTGCCGGCCCGCCGCGTCCAGCCACGCCTGCGGTGACGGCACCGACGACCAGCGGTTCGGTTTTTGGTGCGGTGCCCCCGGCCGGGTTGCCCGGTCCGAGTGCCGGCGCAACGGATTTCACGTTGCCACCGGAACTTCAGCAGATGTTCGACACCAAGAACAAGGGTCCGTTGCGCTAGCCTGAGCGCGCATGGGACACCATCACCTGCCCGCCGGACTGGGGACGCCGGAGTTCTTCGCTCACAGCCATCCGGCGGTGGTTGGTGGCGGCGGCCTCCCGAGCGGGCGGCTGCATCTCTCCGGGGTGCTGCTGCCGAAGGGCGAACCGACCGACCTGTGGGTGGTTGACGGCCTGATCCGCACTGAACCGGTTGCCGACGCCGTCACCATCTGCCGCAATGCCTGGATCATGCCAGGCCTGGTGGATGCCCACTGCCACATCGGGTTGGGGCCCGAGGGCGCCGTGCCGGATGCGATCGCCGAAGCACAAGCTCTCACCGACCGCGACGCCGGCACCTTGCTGGTTCGTGACGCCGGATCACCGATCGACACTCACTGGATCGACGACCGTGCCGATCTGCCTCGCATCATCCGCGCCGGGCGTCATATCGCGGTCACCAAGCGCTACCTGCGGGGTTACGCCAACGAGATCGATCCCGCTGAACTCGTCGACGAAGTGGCGCGGCAGGCGCGCCGCGGCGACGGCTGGGTGAAGCTGGTGGGGGACTGGATCGACCGTGACCTCGGCGATCTGGCACCGCTATGGCCGATCGAAATCGCCCAGGCGGCGATCGCAAAGGCCCACGAGCTCGGCGCCAAGGTCACCGCGCACTGCTTCGGGGAGGAGTCGGTGCAGCAATTGGTCACTGCCGGAATCGACGGCATCGAGCACGGTACCGGTGTGGATGCGGCCACGATCGAGGTGATGGCGGCCAATCAGGTGGCGCTGGTACCCACCATGGTCAACCTGGAGAACTTCACAGCGTTCGCTGAGGCAGGCCAGGAGAAGTTCCCGCGCTATGCCGCCCACATGCGCGACCTGCATGCCCGCCGCTTCCAGACACTGGGGGCGGCAGTCGAGGCCGGCGTCCCGGTCTATGCCGGTACCGATGCCGGTGGCAGCATCGATCACGGACTCATCGGCGCCGAGGCGGCGCTGCTGGCCCGGCTCGGTGGCACTGAATTCGCGCTGGGCGCGGCGTCCTGGCGGGCGCGGCAATGGCTCGGGGCTCCCCCAGTGGTCGAGGGCGGCTGGGCTGATCTGGTGGTGTTCGACGCCGACCCGCGTCGGGATATCGGCGTCGTGGCTCACCCGAAACTGGTCATCTTGCGCGGACGGGTCGTGCGCGGGTAGGCCCAGTTCGCTCCCGAGGGCGTCGATCTGGCAGAATGGCCTGCGCATCTGTGCCGTTGGCGCCCTCTCATGCCCGCGTGCACCGATCCATCCGGATTCGGGTGACGTTGCCCCACAACGCCGCCGGTCTCCACCCATCCGGGCCGGTGACGTCACCGACCCAAGTTCCTACAGGAGAAACCACACCAGTGGCTGTCAAAATTCGACTGAAGCGGCTC
>DMIX01000009.1 GCA_003451975.1 Propionibacteriaceae bacterium | reverse complement strand
CTCCGGGTGTACCGACCCGCCGGCACAACCCTGGACGCCGCCGGCTCCACGCGCAGCATGAAGCCGGTGAACCGCCAACAACGCAGCGCGGAAACCAAACCGGCCATGGCGTCGGGCGAACTCGGCAGTGCCGCCATCACCCAGGGCTACTCGGTGCTGCTGGGCGAGACGCGAACCCTCACCTTCACCAACACCGTCCCCAATGCCCTGGTGGCCGGGGCTGCCCCCGCCCTGCCGGCCCAACCGGCAACGCCGACATCGGCCGGGGACGGCAGCTTCCACTACCGGCTGTACGTGATGCGGCAGGCGGATCTGGAGGACAATCCGATCTCGGTCACGGTGACCGCGCCGGCGGGCTGGAAGATTACGAGCACCGCAGCTTGGGAGCGCTACAGCTCGACGGTGGTCGAGACCGCCACCGACGGCACCACAGCCACGCTGTCCACACCGCTGGCCGCTGACCTGATCATGGATGTGACGCTGGTCAAAGGCTGAGACCCGGCCGCGGGTTGGGCCGGCTGCGCAGGCTTCACGGCCAGCAGCAATTCTGCGGCAGAGCCCTGCGGATTCGCGTCCCCCATTTGATGAGTGAGTACTCACTCACTATGATCTTCGATGTGAGTCGTGCAACCCCCATGGCGCCGGATGAGCGCCGCCGCGCAATCGTCGACGCAACCGTCGGCCTGCTCCTGGACAAGGGCACGGACCTGACCACCAAAGAGATCGCTCAGGCCGCCGGCGTCGCCGAGGGCACCATTTTCCGAGCCTTCGAGACCAAGGACGAGGTCATTCACGCTGCGGTCTGCACCGCCCTGCAACCGACCCCCAGCCTGAACGAGATCGCCGAGTTGTCCGGCGACCAATCCCTCGAGCTCCGGGTCGAGGCGCTGCTGCACATTCTGATCGCCGAAATCCACCGCACCCGCTCCCTGCTGGTGCTACTCACCCACGATTGGAGCCGCGCGCCCGGCGAGCACGGTCACCGTGGCATGCATCCCGGCGGCATTCACGACGGCCGCGAGCGACTGCTGCAGGCCACCATCGATGCGCTGTCCCCCTATGCCGACAAACTCCGCGTCCCCGCGCCGACCGCCGGACGGGTGCTGACCGCCCTGGCTTTCGCCAACAGCTTCCCGACGCCCAACGAACTGTCCCCCACGCCTGAAACGATGGCCAATGTCGTCTTGCACGGCATTGCTGAAGGAGTCTGATGTTCCGCCTCTTCAAGGTTTACCTGCGCCCCTACACCCCGCTGCTGCTCGGCGTTGTCGGTCTGCAGTTGCTGCAAACCATGGCAGCGCTGTTCCTGCCCAGCCTGAACGCCTCGATCATCGACGACGGTGTGGCCACCGGCAACACCGCGGTGATCTGGCAGCTCGGCGCGATCATGCTGCTGGTCTCGATCGTTCAGATCAGCGCCCAGATCGGCGCCGCCTGGTTCGGCGCCCGCTCCTCCATGGCCTTCGGACGCGACTTGCGCCAGGCTATTTTCGATCGGGCGTTGTCGTTCTCATCGAAGGAGATGAACTCGTTCGGAGCCCCCACTCTGATCACCCGCAACACCAATGACGTCCAGCAGATCCAGATGTTGGTGCTGATGACAGCGATCATGATCGTGGCCGCCCCCCTGATGATGGTGGGCGGTGTGGTGATGGCGCTGCGCGAAGATCCCGGTCTGAGCTGGCTGATCCTGGTCGCGGTCATCGTGCTGGGCAGCATCATCGGCGTCCTGGTCTCGCAGATGACACCGCTATTCCGACTGATGCAGTCCCGCGTGGACAACCTCAACCGGGTGCTGCGTGAACAGATTTCGGGCCTGCGGGTCATCCGGGCCTTCGTTCGCGAACCTCAGGAGAACCAGCGCTTCGACGCCGCGAACCACAACCTCACCGACACCGCGATCCGAGTGGGACGGCGCATGATGACTCTGTTCCCGGCGGTCTACTTCGTGATGAACCTCTCCTCGATCGCCGTGGTGTGGTTCGGTGCCTTCCGCATCGCGGCCGGGGATCTCCAGGTAGGACAGCTGACCGCCTACCTGGCCTACCTGGCCCAAATCCTGATGAGCGTGATGATGTCCACCATCATGCTCATGATGGCTCCCCGTGCCATGGTGTCGGCCGGTCGCATCAACGAAGTCCTCAACACCGACAGCTCGGTGGTCACCTCGAGCAATCCGGTGACCGAGTTGAGCCGACACGGCGAGGTCAGCTTCTCCGACGTGAGCTTCGCCTACCCCGGCGCCAGCCACCCGGTGTTATCGGGAATCAGCTTCAGCATTCGCCCCGGCACCACGACGGCGATCATCGGCTCCACCGGAGCCGGGAAGTCCACCTTGCTGAATCTCATCCCGCGCCTGTTCGACGCCACCACGGGCACGGTCGGTGTGGACGGCATCGATGTCCGCGACCTCGACCCCGACGTGCTGTGGGGACGCATCGGCCTGGTGCCACAGCGTCCGTACCTATTCACCGGAACCGTGGCCTCCAATCTGCGGCTCAGCAAGCCCGACGCCACCGATGAAGAACTGTGGCATGCGCTGCGGGTCGCCCAAGCCGAGGACTTCGTCTCCGCAATGCCCGACGGGTTGAACTCGGCGATCAGTCAGGGCGGAACCAATGTCTCCGGTGGCCAACGACAACGTCTGGCGATCGCCCGGGCGCTGGTGAGACGTCCGGAGATCTATCTGTTCGACGACTCCTTCTCCGCCTTGGACGTCTCCACCGATGCAGCGCTGCGGGCGGCGCTGGCACCAGAGGTCAAGGACGCCGCGGTCCTGGTAGTCGCGCAGCGGGTTTCCACGATTCGCACTGCTGACACCATCGTGGTGCTCGACGATGGCGCCGTCGTCGGGATCGGAACCCACACCGAACTGATCGAAAGCTGCCCCACCTACGCCGAGATCGTCGACAGCCAGTTCAAAGCCTCGGAGGTCGCGGCATGAGCGCGCAGCAGCAGGACACCCCACCGGTCAAAGCCAACGAGCGCCCCAAATACGGGCCCCAGCAACGTGGTGGTGGGCCGATGGGCCATGGCGCAGGCACCGGGGAGAAGGCGATCTCGTTCGGGCCGTCGATGAAGCGCCTGCTGGGTCACCTGGGTCCGGAGTTGCCACTCATCATCACCGTGGTCGTCATGGTGGCACTGGCCACCGCCGGCAATGCGATCGGACCAGCCGTCCTAGGCCAGGGCACCAACCTGATCTACAACGCCGTGGTGGTGAACCACACCGCGATCGACTTCACAGCATTGAGCCAAGTCTTGATACTGGCCGCCGTGCTGTATGTCGGCTTCTTCGGGTTGAGCTGGGCTGCCGGTTTGATGGTCAACTCGATCGTGCAGCGGTCGATCTACCGAATGCGCAAGCAGGTCAGCGAGAAGATCGCCCGACTGCCATTGAAGTACTTCGACGGCCAGCCCCGCGGCGAGTTGCTCAGCCGGGTCACCAACGACGTGGACAACATCTCGCAATCACTGCAGCAGACGTTGATGCAGATCCTGTCCAACTTGTTCACCGTCGTCGGCGTGGTCGCAATGATGTTCGTAGTGTCCTGGCCGCTGGCGCTGGTGGCATTGGTCACGATCCCGATCGCCGGCGGCCTGACCATGATCATCGGATCACGGTCCCAGAAACTGTTCGCGAAGATGTGGAAGGCCACCGGCGAACTGAACTCGCAGGTCGAAGAGGCCTACAGCGGCCACGACCTGATCACCGTGTTCGGCCGCCGCCGCGAAATCGAGGCCGAGTTCAAAGCCAAGAACGCCGAGTTGTTCGACTCGTCCTTCGGTGCACAGTTCGTCTCCGGGATCATCATGCCGGTGATGTTCTTCGTCGGGAACCTGAACTATGTGGTCATCGCCGTCGTCGGCGGGCTGATGGTCACCACCGGCACCCTCACCGTCGGCGGAGTACAGGCCTTCATCCAGTACAGCCGCATGTTCACCCAGCCGATCACTGCATTGGCCTCGATGGCCAACCTGCTGCAATCCGGAGTGGCGTCGGCCGAGCGGGTCTTCGAAGTGTTGGACACCGAGGAGCAGCAGCCCGAGACCGGGGAGGCGCTGCCGGTGCCGATCGAAGGACGGGTGGCCTTCAACGACGTGTCTTTCTCCTACGATCCGGACAAGCCGTTGATCACCAATCTGAATCTGGTCGCCGAGCCTGGCTCGACGGTGGCCATCGTCGGCCCGACCGGTGCAGGCAAGACCACCTTGGTGAATCTGATCATGCGCTTCTACGAGGTGCAGACCGGCCGCATCAGCATCGACGGGATCGACATCAGCACAGTGCCCCGCAACAAGCTGCGCAGTCAGCTCGGCATGGTGCTGCAGGACGCCTGGCTGTTCGGCGGCACCATCCGCGACAACATCGCCTACGGCTTGGACGGCGCCACCGAGGAGCAGATCCTGGCGGCGGCCAAGGCCACCTATGTCGACCGCTTCGTCCACTCCCTCCCTGATGGGTACGACACGGTGATCAATGAGGAGGCGTCGAACCTGTCGTCCGGCGAGAAGCAGCTCATCACGATCGCTCGCGCCTTCCTGGCTGATCGCTCGATCCTGATTCTGGATGAGGCGACCAGTTCGGTGGATACCCGCACCGAACTGCTGGTGCAACGCGCCATGAACAAGCTGCGCCAGGGTCGGACCAGCTTCGTCATCGCGCAC
>DMIX01000441.1 GCA_003451975.1 Propionibacteriaceae bacterium | reverse complement strand
GAGGTTCCAGATCACCCAGGTGTCCATGTTGCCCATGACCAGCTTGCCGGCCTCGGCATCGGCGCGGGCGCCTTCGACGTTGTCCAGGATCCACTTCACCTTGGGACCGGAGAAGTAGGTGGCCAGCGGCAGACCGACGCGCGCCTTGTACTTGTCCTGGCCTTCGGCGCCGCCGAGCTCCTCGACGATCTTGCCGGTGCGGGTGTCCTGCCACACGATTGCGTTGTAGACCGGCTGGCCAGTTTCCTTGTTCCACACGACGGCGGTCTCACGCTGGTTAGTGATGCCGACGGCCTGGATGTTGTCCTTGTTGAGGCTGGCCTTCGACAGCGCCTCCGCGACGACCTCGCGGATCGCGTTCCACACCTCAACGGGGTCATGCTCGACCCAGCCCGCACGCGGGAAGATTTGCTCGTGTTCCTTCTGACCCACCGAGACGATGCGTCCCTCGTGGTTGAAGATGATCGCCCGGGAACTGGTGGTGCCCTGGTCGATGGCCATGATGAATTTGTCAGCCATGGAGAGTGTTCCTTTCACTTCACTGTGATGAGGCGGNNGTGACTAGACGGGCAGCAGAACGCCGGCAGTGATACCTGCCAACACGCCACCGATGATCGGGCCGACCACCGGAACCCAGGAGTAACCCCAGTCCGAATCGCCTTTGCCCTTGATCGGAAGAATGGCGTGCGCAATGCGCGGGCCAAGGTCACGAGCAGGGTTGATGGCGTATCCGGTAGGACCACCGAGCGAGGCGCCGATGGCCACAACGAGCAGGGCGACACCCAAGGCGTTCAGCCAGCCCAAGTTGACCGCTGCGACCCCACCATTCCAGTTGCCAGCGCTGACCATGCCACCGGCGATGACCACGAACACCAGCACGAAGGTGCCGATGGCCTCAGTAACCAGGTTCCAGCCGTAGCTACGGATAGCCGGACCGGTGGAGAAGACTCCGAGCTTGGTCGCCGGATCCGGCTCCTCGTCGAAGTGCTGCTTGTAGGCCAGCCAAGCCAGAGCGGCACCGATGATGGCGCCAATGAGCTGGGCTACCAGGTAGATACCAACAGTGCCCCACTCCACCGACTTGCCCTGAACCAGGGTTTCAGCCGCCAGTCCCAGCGTCACAGCTGGGTTGATGTGGGCGCCCGACGCCTGCGATACGAGAACACCGGCGAAGACCGCGAGGCCCCAGCCGAAGTTCACGAACAGGAAGCCGGTGCCATTGCCTTTGGTTTTCGTCAAGGCGGTGTTGGCCACCACGCCAGCACCCAGGAGGAGCAGCATCGCCGTGCCGACCATCTCCGAGATGAATATCGCTCCCACTTCTTACTCACTTTCCGACACGAACCGTGTCAGCTTGGGCGTCCGCCATGGACGCGTATGGCCCCAGGGGGCTGGTTGTTTTCTTTGGTGGGTGAGGAGTCCTTCACACCCGGACAACCCGGTCCGGATGCTGACGGCCTCCATCTGTGTTGAGTTGGGCCCCCGCTGATCGCAGCCGACGAATCAGGAAGGTCTTGTCGATGGTCGCCCGCATCCTCGCGGTCGACGTCTCGCTGGGCATCCGGTGGAAAACATGGGATGTCGGCGCCCAGTACCGACAGTAGCGCTGTGCGGGAATTTGTCGAGAGCACGAAACCGGAACCGCAACCGCGACACCGCTCATGGGCACATCCTCGACACCTAGGCACTGCGTAGATTTCACTTCGTTGTAGAGAGGCCGAGCGCGGCCCTCGCAATGCCCTCATCTTGCTAATCACTGAACGCATGCGCTAGACCAGTGCACGAACGTGCACAGGGAGGTGAGGGCAGTGAACGACCGCTACGAGGAGATGTACCAAGCGGCATCGAGGTACTACATCCAAGGCGAAACGATGGAGAGCATTGCGCGTGCGCTCAAGCTTTCTCGATCCTCGGTTTCGCGCCTACTCAAAGAGGCTCGCGAGAGCGGCCTGGTACGCATCAGCCTGGCTGATCACCACGGTTCTGCCTCTCCGATGGCTGCCACGCTGAGCCAGATCTTCGGGGTCACGGTTCATATGGTTTCGGTGCGGGAGAACGCCAACGAAGCCGCGCGCTTCGACCAGGTCGCCCGGCTGGCAGGAAAATTGCTCACCGAAATGGTCGACGACCATCAGTACATCGGCGTGGCCTGGGGCGTGACCTTGTCACACATCGTCAAACACCTGGGTCGGCGCCCGTTGGTCGACGCCACGGTGGTGCAGATCAACGGCGGCGCGAACCGGCGATCCTCCGGCATTCCCTACATCGGGGAAATCCTGCAGGCCTTCGGTGACGCCTTCGACGCCAAGGTGGTGCTGTTTCCGGTGCCGGCTTTTTTTGATTTCTCGGCGACGAAGCAGGCCATGTGGCGGGAGCGTTCCGTGCAGAGCGTGCGACGCCTCCACGCCAAGTTGGACATTGCGGTCTTCGGTGTCGGCTGCCTGCAGGGACGGGTGCCATCGCATGTGTATTCAGCCGGCTACATGGACGATTCCGACATGGCCGAGTTGGTCTCCGATGGGGTGGTGGGCGATGTGTGCACCGTGTTGCTGCGCGAGGACGGCACCTATGCCGATATCGCCTACAACGAGCGAGCGACCGGCCTCACTCCCGCAGAGCTGAAACGCATCCCGCGCCGCCTGTGCGTGGTCGCCGATCCGTCGCGGGCGGCTGCCGTCGTCGGTGCCCTCCGTGCCGGGACCGCCACCGATCTGGTGCTGGACGAGGGCACCGCCCGGGCCGTCCTGGATCGCATCCACGCCTAACCGGGGATCTCCGATCCAGACCCTGGCCGCGGGTGGCCTCTCAAGCAAACACGAGCCACAGAGCTAGCGCTATGCCAGCGGCGCCGATGAGAACGGTGGGCACCACCCACCAGACGATGAGTTGATTACGTTTCTCCGGGTCAGATCGATTCACTTGTGCCCGTCCGACCACGCCCACCACAGCAGCGCCGACCAGAGCCAGCATGGGGCCAGCCAGGTCAAACCACGTCCGCGTGCCAGCCTGCATCATGAGATAGGCAACCCAGACAAAGGCAAGCATCAAGACGCCGGCTACGATCCACAGCGCCGTATTGAGGGCTCGGAGTTGTCTCACGCAAACAAGCCTTCCCTGCGAGACGCAGCACACGCAAGCCCGTTGTACTTCTTGCACGCATTGTTGAAGTCGATGAACATGAAGCTGAACAGTCCGAAGCCCAATGCGCAGATGATTCCCGCCACCGGGTTAGCGATCGAGACCGCGCCGCAGATCGCGCCAGTTGCAGCGAACCACGCGTATCAGGCTCTGTAGGCTTCGATTCACTGCGGCATCACCAGCGTCGGATAGCCCGTTTTCTTCATTACTGAGTTTGGGCCGAGCAGGTGACCACCGGCAGCAGCAAGAGCCGCCGTCGATAACGTCGCGGAACTGGTGAAGCCTGGCAAGCTTCCCCCACGCAGGCTCGTCGCGAAATATCCACTCAGAAGTGATGTCACAAACCTGTGGTTCACAACCGTTTCCAAGGGGGAGTTCGCGGTGTGTCGACAGAGCAGAGCATGCCTGAAAAAGGTAGCCGGTAACCCCGCACAGATCGACGGGCCGGCACGTTTCCCAGTGATACCGAGCGCATCGCGCGAAGACAACCCTGCTTCGACTGTCAGGGATCGATACAGCTGATTCGTCACCATGTCCTCGGTCGGCCTCGGACTCACGATCCGTGAGCACCCTCGCCCGAGCGCGATTTCTCAGGCCACTGCAGCCGATCTGCACATCTGGCACACATGCCGGTGGCCTCATGGGCATCGCCGATGCCTGTGTCTAGGCTGGCAAACAACTGGCGGGCCCTTCGGGGCGACTGGCGTCAATGCTGACCCCAGGTAATTGCCGGTCCTGAAACGGAGGTTCTTCGTGCGAAGGCTCACTGCTGACGTCGTCGTCATCGGAGGCGGCTCCACGGGTGCTGGCGTGGTACGCGATGTCGCCATGCGCGGCTACAGCACCGTCCTGGTCGAACGGGCCGATCTGGGTCAAGGCACCACCGGACGGTTCCACGGTCTGCTGCATTCGGGCGGGCGCTATGTGGTCTCCGATCCCGAATCGGCAACAGAGTGTGCGCAGGAGAACGCGATCCTGACCCGCATCCAGTCCGAGGCGGTGGAGGCCACCGGCGGCTATTTCGTCACCTGCCCTGGCGATGATCCCGAGTTCGCCGACAAGTTCCTGTCTGGTGCCCGGGCGACCGGTGTCCCGGTGCGAGAGGTCAGCGTCGGTGAGGCACTGCGCAACGAGCCGCGCCTCAATCCTGGAATCCTGCGGGCCGTCGAAGTCCAGGATGGCACCGTCGACGGCTGGAAGCTGGTGTGGGGTGCTGCGAACTCCGCCCGCGAGTACGGCGCCGAGATTCTGACCTATCACCGCGTCACCCGCATCGAAACCGATGGCTCAGCGGTGACCGCTGTGCTCTGCACTGACCTGCGCAGCGACGAGCAGGTACTCATCGACACCAGCTTCGTCCTCAACTGTGCCGGACCGTGGGCAGGTCAGATCGCCTCCATGGCCGGTGCCCACCCGGTCGAAGTCGTGCCTGGACGCGGCATCATGATCGCCATGAACCACCGGTTGGTGAACCGGGTGGTCAACCGACTGATCTACCCCGCCGATGGCGACATTCTGGTGCCGGCCCACACCGTGAGCATCATCGGCACCACCGACGTCAAGGTCGACAACCCCGACCATCTGAAGATCGAAGCCAACGAAGTGCAGCAGATGCTCGATGCCGGCGAGGTGCTGGTGCCCGGCTTCCGCAACTCCCGCGCCTTGCACGCCTGGGCAGGGGCGCGTCCGTTGATCAAGGATGATCGGGTGGCGGCCTCCGATACCCGGCATATGAGTCGCGGCATGGCCGTCATCGACCACAGCGATCGCGACGGGCTGGACGGCATGCTCACCATCGGCGGCGGCAAGCTCACTACCTACCGGCTGATGGCTGAGCACATCACCGATGCCATGTGCGACAAGCTCGGCGAGAAGCGCGCCTGCCGCACCGCCTCCGAAGCGATTCCCGGCTCGGAGTCGACCCGCACCCACCGGGTCAGTGATCGCCTCGCCGAACGAGAGGCCGACCGCTTCGACTCCCAGATCATCTGCGAGTGCGAGCTCCTCAGCCGCAAGATGTTCACTGACGCTTTGGCCGCTCAGCCCGAGGCTAGCTTCGACGATCTGCGTCGCCAGCTACGTCTAGGAA
>DMIX01000278.1 GCA_003451975.1 Propionibacteriaceae bacterium | reverse complement strand
CCGGGGCTGACCGCGTGGCGGGTGTCGCTGCACGTCGGGTTGCTGGCTTAGGCAATCCACAGAAAGTAGAACCCGACCAGGATGACGATGGCGCCGCTGGCTTGTTGCAGCCGGTTGCCCCAGCGGCTGAAGATGGGCAGAGCCTTGATCAAGCCGGTGAACGTCCCCGCGAGGATGATCGGGACGCCTCGTCCCAACGCATAGACGAACAGCAGCGTGGCACCATACGCGACGGCGCCTTTGGCCATCACGAGGGTCAAAATGGCCGCCAGGACCGGCGTGGCGCACTGCGAGGAGACCAGCCCCGACACCAGGCCGAGCAGCAAAGCACCGAGCAACCCTTTTCGCTGGATGCGTTCGCATTGACGCGCGAACAGGTCGGGGATCGGAATCTGCAGCACGCCGAGCAAGTGCAGGCCGATGACGATACAGATGACGGCGACGGCGTAGTACCAGATCTGGCCGGCGCCAAACAGCCCCCCGACAACCGCCGCAAAAACACCCAACGCACTGAAAGTAATCGCCAGCCCGATGGTGAAGGCCAGCGAAATGGCAAACCCTTCCGTGCGGGAAATATCCTTCTTCCCGGCGACGAACCCGATGAGCAAAGGGATCATCGCGACGTTGCACGGACCGATACTGGTCAGTACGCCGCCCAGGAATACGAGCACGTAGGCGACCGCGGACGCCGTCTGCAGGCTATTCAGGTCAAAAGGCATGTCTACAATTCCCCTTCCTGCGCCAGTATCTCATGCAGCTTTGCATTGATATCGTCAATCGTTATCCTGCTTTCCTGGCGTAGTACCTCGTTACCTTCTTCATCGAGGATGATTATGGTGGGAGCGACGATGACGCCATGCGCCTCCACCAGTTCCGGCGATTCGTCGGCGTTAATGCGCTGCGCGTGAAATGCAGCGGCCACTTCGGGGTCTAACTTGTTGAAGTAGCTATCGGCTGCGGCGTACAGCTTCATCACACATTGGCAGCCCATGTTGCGGTTGAACAACAACAGAGTACCCGGTCCAACTCCCACGGCTACGGCGGCGGTGTTTGCCGGTTGGGGCGTAGGAGTGGTCGCGGACATGCCCGACCAGGTCTTCACCCCAATGATCGCCCCAACAGCTGCCAGCACAATGACAAGCAGAAGCAATTGAGTCGTCTTCATCAGTTCTTCTCTCCCTAATGCAATAAGTACAGGCGCAGCGCCCCCTCCCAAGGCGACACAGCCCTACCCCGTGCTGGGCTGTATCGCTCCTGCCTAACTGCCATTCTCCGGGTCAAGCTCGAGACTGAACCAGCCGACGTGGCGGATGACGAACTTGAGCGTATCATCCTGCCGGCGTGGCACATCCCACGCCTGCCGCGAGACGAACACGCGAATTGCTCCGCAGTCGACGGACACGTATTCCCCCGTGTCCTGGGGTTCCTCCGTCAGACCTGACGGTGCAGTGTATGTACTTCATCAGCCGCCAGGCATCGTCGTGGTGGCGATAGTCAGCGCACCCCCGCGGTCCAGGACGTATTGCCGGATATCACCGCCCAGCAATCGCCCGGATATGGACCGGCCCCTGGCTCTCTCAAAATCTTCGGGCATTTCGACCTCCTTGATGGTTAGCAAACAATCGCAAATTCGTATCCCAATTCATTCGCTGGAGAACCCAACCAGCAGTTGGTCGAGCCGCTCGCGCAATTGTTCCACAGTAATCGCGCCCATTATCGTCTGTCCATTTCCGGTTGCATCCACTAATAGGGTAGTGGGAATAGCGCGGACTTGAGCCGCGCGAATGAAGTCGCGATTCTCGGCAGCATACACGTTGACGTCGACGAACTCGATTTTGTCTTCGAAGTCAGGACGAACCTCGTTTACCCCTTCTTCCATCTGCTTACACGGTATGCACGTCAGCGAGTGGAACAGGACCAGGGTGGGCTGTTGATCCTGCAGCGCCGTCTCGAACTGCATCTGCGGAAGCAGGCCACTCTGCGCGCGAATTGCTTGCGGTTTCTCCGCACCAGCCAACATTCCCTTGGCGACGAAGACCGCAACAATCACCAAAATCACTCCGAGCAAGGCCGGCAGTTGCCAGGTTTTTTTCACAGACTCTATCCTTTCTTAAATGCCTGTTGTCTCCAGTAGTTGACTCGTTCAGTTATATCCGCATCATCCGCTATCTCGGGGTCCATGCTCTTGATCTGCCAGGCATAGTCGGTGCGTTTCTTATCCGCATCCAGGGTAATCTTGAACACACCGAAGTACCGGCCGGCATGGCCTCGCAGGGCACGGTCTGCCTGGACGGTGACCGTTCCCGTCTCGTGGTTCTCGATGATCTCGTAGGTCTGATCGTACGGGCCGCCACCGATGATGAAGTCGATGCCCGGCACCTCCGCTGCGATGCGCTGGTCGACAGCGCGTCCGGCACGAGACAGCACGACGACGAGGTCAACCTTGCCACGCAGCTCGGGCACGAAGCTCGCCGTCGCCGAGAATGGGTCGGTGACACGGACTCCCTGCGCGCTGACTTCCCACACGTCCGTGATTCCCAGGATGCCGACCCTGACGTCCCCCACTTCCTTGACGAGATAAGGCTCGAACCACAGCTCCCCGGTAGTGGAGAGCACCACATTGGCGGACAGAAATGGAAATTGCGCCTCGGACCGCCGTTCCTGCAACACGGTTTTCCCCAGCAGCAGATCTGAAGAACCGACTGCCATCGCATCGTATCCCATCCGATTCATGAAATCGATGCTCGAAGCGCCCCGCGTGGCGTTTGCCGGGTCTTCGTCCCCAATCAGACTGTCCCCTGCGTCGAGCAGGAGAATCTCACCGTTGGCCCGCGCTTGCTTAACGTAGGTGGCTCGACGAGCCACGCCGCCAACCTTGATTCTTCAGCCGCACGGGTCGACATAACCCCAGGTGTCGTTTGTATGGAGCAGGTTCAGCGTGTAGGTCATGGGTGCACTGCTGGCAACAACCGCTGACTCGCCGTCTCGGATCGTTTGGGTGGCCTTGGAAACCGGCTCACCCGCTGCGGACGGTTCACAACCCATCAGTACCAGCAAAACACCGGTGACCGCGAGCATGAGCATGACGAACCAACTCCTGCGAAGGTATATCATCGTAACGCTTGGCCCTCCCTTTCCAGAGTGAAATGCTACAGCAGGCTTCCAGTACGACTATCCGACCAGGGTAAACACCAACCAAATACCCATCACGACGAACAGGAGGCTGGTGGCGAGCTTCACGACGGAGGTATGGCGGTTGACGAACATCCCCGTCCGTTCCGAGCTCGTTCCCCAGTATGCCGCCAAAAACACGATCACCAATGGAACGATAAACATCAGGTTGTACAGAAACAGATAGGACACAGCCTGGACCTGCATTTCCGGAACACTCAACACAAACATGATGACCGGCAGATAGATCTGCCCGGTGCAGGCCAGCTCGATGAGGGAGATGACCACGCCTGTGCCGAAAGCGACCGGAAGGAATGTCCTGAGACCCGCGCCCTCCCGGATGATGCGGTTGATGCGTTTCCGCAGAGTGGTCGGCAGTTTCAGCCGCATGTCTTCGGGGTTGCCCCGTCGCGCCTGCCAGAAATCGTGCAGGCTGAACGCGGCCAGAACGAAACACAACGCGGCGGTCAGGCCATACAGCCAGGGGCCCAACTGCGCGAGAACGGGCAGTGCCGCCACGGCCTTCAGGAAACCGAACCCAACGCCCAGGTACGTCAGAAAGACACCCAGGGTGAAGGCCAGACCGACAACGAGCACTTCTTTGCCACGCCGCCCGACGAAGGCCAGGTAGGAGATGAAGAAAACCACCGTGGCGAACGCACAGGGGTTGAGTCCGTCGATCAGACCGGCGACCGCGACGGTCAAGACGCCGAATGAGCGGAAGCGCTCCACGATGCCGCTGGCCGCCTGTGATTCCGGAACCGCGTTCTCGGTCCATGCTGCGGGTGCACCTGTTATCAGATATTCCCCGATCAATGACTCCAGCCGACTTGCACTGACTTCTTCCAGAATCAGCGCATCGTTGCCAACGAATACCGCCGGAGCCAGCAATCGCCGCGATTCGAGCACACCGGCGCGGACGCCCAATTCTTCCAGCAGGACGGCGTTCTCTCGCGAATCGTACATCTCGACCTGGAGTTGGGGATATTTCTGCTGCAGATACTGCAGGTCCAGCTCGGCGCGGTCGCATTCCCGGCAGCCGACCTGGTAGAAATACGCCAGGTAGACGGGTTTCACCTGTTCGGATTCAGGGTCGCTCGGCGACACCGGCAGTGCGCTGGGAGCAGGCGGATCTCCCAATTGGGGCAGGTCGACGCCGCCTGCGGCGAGGTACTGATCGAGCAGCGGCGGGAGACGGTCCCGGATCTCATCGAGCCCCAGCAGCACCTGGTTGCCGATGAAGATCTCCGGCATGGTACCCAGCTCGAGGCCGGATTGCGTCTCCAGATCACGCATGAGCGTATAGCTGCCGTGTTCCAGGTTGCGTGCGTCGACGGATACTTGTTCCTTGGGATAACGGCTCAGAATGTCGGGCAGGACCTCGTTCATCAGTTTCAGACAGGGGCCACATTTGCTGTCCCAGAAGACGTAGAACGAAACCACCGGCGCGGGTGTGGCAGGGGCCGCTGCCTCAGCGGTGGCATTTGCAGCCGGTACAGGCGTGGGTGTCGCGTCTGCCAGCGCGACTGGCGGCGTCAAAGCCCCTTCGACCGTCGGATATTTGACTCCGCCCTGGGCGAGATAGGTCTCGATCAGCCCGTCCAGTCTCTCGTCGATCAGAATCGAGCCGATCAGATATTCCGAGCCGATGAATATCTCGGGGATTCCCACCCTCTCCTCGGGTACCTGATAGGCCGCCTCCAATTGGAGGAGCATCTCGAAGTTCCTGGCGTCGCTGATTTCCAAGGCTCTGACCTGAAGCCGCGGCCCATATTTCGCCTGGAGCGGCGGAAGCACGTTCTCCATGACCTCGTGGCAGTGCGGGCAGGTGTCCGAATAGAACAACAAGATTTGCACCACAGGTCCCTGTGCCTGCACCTGTGCTGGGAGAAGCAGGACAAAGAACAGCATCAGGTACAGAGCCGTGCTACGCCACCCTATCGAAGCGAGCGATTTCATTGATCAGGCTTGCTCCTTTTTTTCTCTATTTGCAGCGTCTTCTTCGCGCCTGAGGCTTTCTGCCGGCCAGTTGATGACCGGCTTGCCGGTGGATCGACGTCCTTGGCCACAGAACGGGTTATCGTAACGATCTCCTGCGCGGGCGGTAGGTGATATTACCCGCCGCCCGTGCAGGAAGCGCTGTTGCTTATTTGAGCAGCACATCGTTGACGAACAACAGGATGGCTACTCCCCACAGCACGACCCCGAAGATCATGCGTACGCCTTTCGGCTTCAGCCGGTCCGCCATTACTCTGGAACCGAGTTGGCTGCCCAGGAAGACGGCGACAGCGCAGCCCCCCCAGATCAGCCAGTTGGGTCGCGCCGCCGTCGCCAAGTGCGCGGCGAAACTGGATATCCCCGAGCAGGTCACGACGAAAGACGACGTTGCTGCCGCCGCCTTGGCCTCCAATCCGGCGATGTACAGCAGTGGTACAACGAAAGACCCGCCGCCCCGTCCGATCAGCCCGGTGATCAGGCCCAACACGCTGCCGTCCGAGAGTCCCAGCACGACTCGCCCGCTAGGCGACATCTCCCCGCGTTTCGGTCGCCAGCCGGACAGCATCAAGGTCGCCGCAGTTGCGGTGGCGACGGCAAAAAGGCGATGGGCGGTTTGGTCGGCAGTTCGAAATTCAGCCATGCCCCTACCGGTGGTAGCAAAATCATCGCAACAGCGAACGGCAGAGCCAACCCCCAGACCACGATCTTCCGCCGCGTGTAGGTCACGGTGGCAGTGCCGCTGTTGACCACATTCAGCAACGTGCCCGTTGCACGCCCAGCGCTTCCAGCGCCGCCAACCCGGCTCGCAAGCCCATCGGCATGGCCGGACATTTGTGTCCGTGAAAGGCCAGTCCCAACTCCAACAAAGCTTGAGTATCCGTGTTCATTTCGATTACCTCCAAGATGATCCGCTGCTAACGTTCGAAATCCGCTCACGGGCACTGCACGATGCCCTGCGCCCACAGGCAGTCGCCGCACACCGGCGCCGGATCGCCGAAGCAGTTCTCCTGGTTGGACTCGGACAACTGGCAGCCGCCGCAGTCGATGCACGGCGAGAACTCGAATTTCTTGACCCGCTCGCGGAAGCCGCGGTACGTGTCGTCGTTCCAGATCTCGCCCAGGCTGCGCGCGTGGAGCGAGCCGAAGCTGTGCGCGACGATGCGCTTATAGCGCCCCAGCACGTAGCACGGGTACGAGTGCAGCAGGGGCATACACGGCGCGATCTCGCCGTCCCAGCGCACGAACGCAACTCCCTCGCGCACGAAGCGGCAGGTGTTGCGCTTCGCGTTCCAATCCAGGCCGGGCATGTCGACGTTGACCCGCCCGATGCTCAGCCGGCGTAGCACTTCCGAGATCTCCGGTGTGCGATCAAGCGGTGGCATGATCACCAGCGGGTCGCTGCGGCTCTCGCCGATCCTGATGGGGTAAGTGGATGCGACCAGTGAGCTGTACAGGATCTGGTCTTTCATGTCCTCGGTGTGCGGGAGCAGGTTCGTAACCATGATGAAGGATGCGCGCAGTTGCGGCGCCATACGCTTGAGCAACAGCAGCTCTTCCAGGTTGTCCTTCATCGCGACGAAGGAGATGCCGACGTCGGGCGTGCGCTGCCGCAGCTTGTGCCGCGCCGCTGCCAGCGTCCGCAGATTGCGCAGGACGACGTTCAGCTCCGAGCCCTCGCGGATGGTGTCGTAGGTGGATTCGTGCGCTCCGTCGATGGAGACGACGAGCAGATCGAGCCCCGAGGCGACGATGCGCTCGCAGTTGGCTTCGCTGAGCAGCGTGCCGTTTGTAATCATCTCGGCGCGCAGCCCTAACGCCTTGACCCGTGCGATCATGTCGAATATTCTGGGGTGGGTCAGCGGTTCGCCATAGCCACCAAAGTGGACGGTTTGGACCGCCGGCAGCTCCTGCAGCCCGGCGAGCACGCGCGCGAACGTCTCGTCCGCCATCATCCCGTCCCGTTCATCCCACACGTTGCGCACGCACGTCTGGCAGTTCAGGTTACAGGCATTGGTCGCTTCGATGTATAGCTTTAACAGATTGTCGTCCACCCGGCACCAGGTGATTCCGGTCTCGGTCGGTTCGAGGAGCCACTCGGTCCCCGGCAGGAGTCCCAGGCTTTTTGCCGTGCCGTTCTGGAACAGCGAAAGGGTGGATTCGTCGATGGTGATTCTCAGCGATTGCTTCATGACACGTCTCGTAC
>DMIX01000236.1 GCA_003451975.1 Propionibacteriaceae bacterium | reverse complement strand
TAGGTACGAGTTGCGCGATCCGAACGGCGCGTTCGGGGACCTGATCGAACACCTCACTAGTGGCGTCGTCGGGACGGATCAGCTTGAGTTTCACCGCGACCGCCCCCAGGTTCAGCGTCCAGCCAGCTCCCAGCAGGCGCGGCACGATGATTCGGGGATTCGCGGGATCGAAGATGCGTGAGCGGACGTGGCCACTCAGCAGACCACGGGTCTCAATGGGAATGCCGAACAACCGAAATCGGGGCTCCTCGGCAGCAGCATCGTCGTTGAGTGCCTCGAGAAGCTCGGCCGCATAGTGCTCCGGAGGGCCGAACGCCTCCAACGGGTCCACCCCAGCCTCGCTCAACTCATCGAGCTGCGCAGCGAGCGCCTCTAGCGCCTGCGCGCGATCCGACCGACTCAGACCATCAAGATGCACGCCAACCGTGTGCAAATAGGGCGTCGTCATGCCTGCCCTCGCTTCCCCAACAGCTCGTGCATCGCTTCGCTGAGTGCGCTCCACGCCGTCGTGCCCTCGGCGAGTGCAGCACGGCCTTCGTCGGTGAGACGGTAGTACTTGCGCGGCGGGCCGCCCGCGGACTCCACCCATCGCGTTGCCACCTTGCCGGCTTTGTCCAGGCGGGCCAGCAGTGGATAGACCGTACCCGGGGTTGCGGTGAGCGCCGGGTGCTCGCCGAGCCGATCGATGATCGCGATGGAGTAGCACTCCTCGCGATCGAGCACGGCCAAGATCGCCAGCTCAAGCACCCCTTTGCGGAGTTGCGCCGTTCGATCACTGATAGGCCGATCACTGATAGGCATGCCACTAAGCCTTGCAATACAAAGTAGTCCTGTCAAAGGCGGGCTCGACCCACCACCGAGACTCGCTAGCGACGCTCAGCAGAACGCACGGTGTGCTGCCGCACCCATGCCTCAGCTACGCCCCAGCACCACCGCAGAGCGGTACTCGCCCCAGCCGGACATCTTCGCCAACGCCTCGGCGTGAACCGGCTGCTGGTGGGCATCCACCCAGGTCTCACCCAGCTCAGAGTCGGTCCAGGGATCTTCGATGAAGCCAATGTTGCCGACCACGCCATGCAGCGTCACCCAGTGGGCGCAGGCATCGGCGTGCATCAACAACTGATCGATCAGCAACAACACGATGGCACCATCGGCCACCAGCGCAAGCAGTTCAGCAATGCCGGGATCGGCGTTGAGCACCGGAATGCCCAGTTCCTCGGCGCGCGCCTTGAACTCGGCCTGGGTGCGCTCGCTCAGATCCTGACGCCACGCTTCCGGCTTTTCCTCCAGTTGCAGCGGCTCGGCGGTGTTCACGATCACCGTGGACGCAACACCCTGATCGGCCAAACCGATCGCCAAACCGTAGGCGTCACAGGCCGGCACGATCGTGGCTCGACGCCACAGCTCCATTTCCGAAGCCGGATCCAACGCCGGGGTGAGACCCAGAGCATTCGTTGCCGTCAGCGCTGAGACCGGACCGCAGGTGAAATCGGTGGTCTGCCGGAAGTACGGCAGCTCCGGCACGTCCCAATCCCCCAGGCGACGCACGAAACCCAGCGGAACCACGTCAGCACTCACCGGCGGGGCGGCCGCACTCACCGGGGCCGCCAGGGCGACGAAACCAGCCGCGCTGACTGCCTCGGCCCACGCCGTCGCATCGGCAGGCAGTTCAACTTTCAGACTGATTCCGCCCTCGACAGCCAACTCCTCAGCCGCATGCTCGGCCAACTCGCCAAACAACTCCACCGCACCGGTCAGCTCAGTGAGCTTCTGCTGCGCAGTTCCAGCCCGGTGGTAGCCCAGCGCGATCAGCTCACGATCGCCCTCGGTCAGCTGATACACCGTGCGCACCAGCGCGCCACCGGCAGCGGCCAGTGCGGCCGCGACGCCCTCGGGCAGCACGAACGGCGCACCGACCTGCTCCCAGGTCGAACCCTGCGGCACCGAAACACTGCGGTAGGTCACACTCATCTGCGGTCAGTTCTCCTCGTCGTGGTCCATCGATCCGGCTTCCATTCCGGGTACCGAGGCCAGCAGTTCACGGGTGTAGGGATGCTCCGGTTCGGCAAACACCTTGCGGGTGGGTCCGGATTCCACCACCTGGCCCGATTGCATCACGTACACCCGGTCAGCGATCCGAGCCACCACCGTCAAGTCGTGGGTGATGAACACGATCGCCAACCCCAGTTTGTCGCGAAGATCAGCCAGCGTCTCCAAGATCTTGGCCTGCACCGGGGCGTCCAAAGCCGACACCGCCTCATCGCAGAACAACACGGTCGGCTGCGGGGCCAGCGCCCGCGCAATCGCCACGCGCTGGCGCTCACCACCAGAAAGCCGGGCCGGACGCCGTGTAGCCAGCGCCGGATCGAGTCCGACCAACTCCAACAGCTGAGGCACCACGCAGGCCGGACGCCCCGCTGAGCGCAGCGCCTCCACCAAGGTGGCACCGATCGTCTTGGCCGGATTCAGCGACGCGTACGGATTCTGGAAAACCAACTGGGCACGCTGCGGCGCCCAAGGCTGCGGCTCGCCCTGCTCGTCCAGATAGCCATAGCGGCCCCCATCAGGATGTTCCAGGGTGAGCAGGCAACGGGTGAAGGTCGTCTTGCCCGAGCCGGACTCCCCCACCACACCGACGATTTCGCCCGCACGCAAGTCCAACCCGGCATCCTCGATAGCCGGCACCTCACTGCCCGGATAGGTCTTGGTGATGCCGCGCGCCGCGAGCACCAACCGACCGGCCTCACCGTTGCTGTGCAGTCGACGACCCGACAGGCCGATCTCGACCAACTGCTTGGTCACCTCGTCACGAGGATTGTTGAAGACCTCCTCGGCCGGTCCTGCTTCGACGACACGTCCGCTCTGGAAGACCGCCAAATCGTCGCAGTATTCCCTCGCCAGGAACAGATCGTGGGTGATCAACACCATCGACATGTGGTGGTTGGCGCGAACCTCGGCCAGCAGATCCAAGATTCCGGCCTGGGTGGTCACATCCAACGCGGTCGTCGGCTCATCGGCGATAAGGATCTTCGGCCCCGGCGCCAACGCTGCGGCAATCGCCACCCGCTGACGCATACCGCCGGACAACTCGTGGGGGTAGGCGCGCACCACGCGTTCGGGCAGGCCTACCTCCTTCAACCGTCGAGCGGCCTCGGCGTGACGCTGATCGGCGGACGGACGCTGCTCCCGCGGGAGCCCATCAAGGATCTGTTCACCGCAGCGGCGCCTCGGGTCCAGCGAGGTGAACGGGTCCTGTGGCAGCCACACCACCCGGCCACCGCGCAGCCGTCGCCACGCGGACTCGCCAGCATCCAGACGGCATTCGTCGGCATCAATCCGATAGTTGCCCCGCACCACCGAGCCGGTTGGTAGCAGCCCGGCCAGTGCCTTGGCAGTCATCGACTTGCCCGAGCCGGATTGTCCGACAACGCCCAGGCAGGTGCCCTTGCGCAGCTGCAGATCGATCCCGTGCAAGATGGACGTCTCGCCGATGTCGACACACAAGTCGGCTACATCGAAGGCCAGATCGGATCGCCCGGAATCGGCCTGCAGCGCCTCGGTCTTCGTCACCTCGGTCATCCTTCGGCCACCCCACTACGTTCAGCCAGCCAGTCGCCCACCAGGTTGAAGGCGATGGCGGTCAGCACGATCGCCAGGCCCGGTGCGATCGCGGCGGCCGGATTGATGAACAACAAGGCCCGGGCGTCGTTGAGCTGACGTCCCCAGTCGGCCTGCTGTGGAGACACTCCCAGGCCCAGGAACGACAGCGACGACAGCGCCACCAGTCCAACAGCCATGTCCAGGAACAGGTTTGCCCCCACCAGGCCTCGGATGACCGGCATCAAGTGACCGAACATCACTCGGAAGCGGCCCAGCCCCAGCAGCTTGGCGGCTTCCAGGTAAGGCTCGTTCATGCGCGCCAGGGCGGCCGAGCGAATCAGTCGGATGTCGAATGGTGCGAACAGCACGATCATCACCGCCACGCTCACCCAGTAGCCGCCACCGATCACTCCCGCGGCCACGATGGCCAACAGCAGCGACGGCAACGACAAAGTGATGTCGACGAACCGCGACACGATCCAATCGACCCAGCCACCCAGGTAGGCCGCACTCAAACCGAGCAGCAACCCCAACAGGATCGAGGCGAAGGCAATCGCCATCGGACCCACGATCGCGGTCTGGGCGCCGGCCACGGTCAGCAGCCACACGTCGCGTCCCAGCGCATCGGTTCCCAGCGGATGGCCCTGCGTCCCGGCAGGCATGGCACCCAGCAGGATGTTCTGGTCGAGCGCACCGGCCCCGAAAGCGGGAATCAGCGCCCAAGCGAAGACCACCAACAGCACGATCATGCTGAGCACCACAGCGGTGCTCAACTTGTTGCGACGACCCCACGCAAGCCAGCGGGCCGGGGCTGCCGGTGCACTGATCGCGGTCATGCTTCGGCTCCTGCCAGGGTCGTGACGTTACGGGTCTTGCGCCGACGCCGCCGCCGCAGTCGCGGATCCAGCACGATCACAGCAGTGTCGACCACGGCAGTGGTGGTACAGATGGCCACAGCCAAGATCAGGGTCACCGCTTGCACCACCGGCACGTCTTTGAAGGTGACCGATTCAGCCAGCAGACTTCCCAGACCACCGATGGCGAAGGTGACTTCCACCAGCACAGTGCCGCTGACGAGCGTCGCCAGCACCAAGCCGGTGGACGTAACGATGGGCAGGGCGGCATTTCCGACCTGAGCCCGGGTGATCTTGCGCTCCCGCAGTCCCCGGGAGCGGGCGAACCCGGTGTAGTCGGAGTTCACCTCTCGGATCATCGCGATACGGGTGACCTTGAT
>DMIX01000041.1 GCA_003451975.1 Propionibacteriaceae bacterium | reverse complement strand
CGATTTCTGCTGATGAGTTGGTCGATGCCATCGGACGGGTCGCCACCGGGGACGCAGTGTTCTCGCCGCGGCTGGCCGGCTTCGTGTTGGACGCCTTTTCCGGCGCGATCGACGTGGCCAGTATCGATGAGGATCTGGATCGGCTCAGCCAGCGTGAACGCGAGGTGCTGCGGCTGATCGCACGGGGCTATGCCTACAAGGAGATCGCCAAAGAGCTGTTCATCTCGATCAAGACCGTGGAGACCCACGTTTCCAGCGTGCTGCGCAAGCTGCAACTGTCGAATCGGCATCAGCTCACTCGGTGGGCCACTGATCGCAAGCTTGTCTGAGTGGCCCTGAAGGTCGCTTCATGATTGGTGTGTTGCTCGCTTTCGTGTCCAGTGTGATGTGGGGCGGATCGGATTTCGCTGCCGGCGTCGCCTCACGTCGAATGGATGTGATGCGCGTCACCACGGTGGCCTATCTGGCCGCCGGCGCGGTCTCGGTGATCGTCTTCGTGGTCGTGCCCGGGGAGTGGTCGTCAGGGGCGGTTATGGCCGGGGTGGTGGCCGGGGTGGTCACCGTTGTCGGATTCCTGGCGTTCTACCTCAGCCTGGTGCGAACCGCCATGGGGGTATCGACCGCGATCGTGGGAGCCAGCGAGGCGGTGGTTCCGGTGCTGGTGGCGGTGGCTTGGCAAGGCCACGGACTCTCGGTGCTGGCCTGGGTCGGCGTCGTGGTCGCCATCGTGGGCGCGACCGTGGTGGGGTTGGCCGAGGGCGGACGTGCTGTCGGTGCGGCGTGGTGGTCAGCAACGCTGGCTGCGGTGGCCGGGGTTTGTTTCGGTATAGCTGTGGTCGCTCTGGATGCGGCCCCTGCCGATTCGGGGATGGTTGCCCCCGGGGTGGAGATGCTCGTCGGGCTCGTCGTGATGCCGTTGCTGTTGCTGCTGGTGACCTCCTCACGACGGGCACGTCGGATCGCTGCTGCCGCCGGATTGGTGGCGCCGGCGAGGTGGCAGCATCGCTCGACGGTCGTCGCTCTCGGGGCGGGTGCGCTGATCGCGCTGGCCAATGTGGTGTTGATGGTCGCCCTGCGGATCGGTCCGCTGGCCGCGGTCGGGGTGGTGGTGTCGCTGTATCCGGTGACGACCATTCTGTTGGCGAGGGTTGTGCTGGCCGAGCGGCTCAACCGCTGGCAGGTGGCCGGCATCGTGGCCGCGTTGACCGGCTGTGTATTGCTCGGAATTGGGTGAGCGCCGTCCCTGGCCGCGAACGGTCTCAGACGGCGCCCCGTGCCATGGTTCAGCGACGTCGGCCGACGATCAGGCCGTAGATCCACAAGACTAGGACCGAGCCACCGATGGCCAGCCCCCACGACCACAGAGAGAAGAATCCGGCGATGTCGTGACCGAGGAATGTTGCCCCGATCCAGCCGCCGACCAGGGCTCCGACGACGCCGACCACGAGGCTGGTGACCCAGCCACCCGACGACTTAAGAATCGCCTTGGCGATAGTTCCGGCGATCAATCCCATGACAATCCATGCAATGAAGTTCATGTCGTCAAACCTACGTTGCCGATCGACGGTGACGAATCAGTAGGTCCGCCCATGCATCCCTGATCTTGGTTGTTCCCAACCCTGAATCGGCGGTGCGCGCTGGCAGTGGGAGCGCCTAGTCTTGGACAGCCATGACTGACTCCCTGTTCCCCGACCTCACTGCGGGGCCCGCGACACCTTCAGCGGTCTCCTATCCCTCCCAGGCGAAACCGGCGGTGAGTGAAGAGGCCCTGCTGGCAGGCCTCAATCCGCCGCAGCGCGCCGCCGTCCTACATGCGGGCAGTCCCGTGCTGGTGGTGGCCGGTGCCGGCTCTGGCAAGACGCGGGTGCTGACCCGACGCATCGCGCACCTGGTCGGCTATCGGGGGATCCACCCCGGATCGATCCTGGCGATCACCTTCACCAACAAGGCAGCCGCCGAGATGCGCGCCCGCGTCATCGACCTGGTAGGGAACCGGGCCAAGTTGATGTGGGTGTCGACCTTCCACTCGGCGTGTGTGCGCATTCTTCGAGCCGAGATCGGACGTTTCGACGTCTCTGGCAGCTTTTCGATCTACGACGACACCGACGCCAAGCGGCTGCTGCAGTTGGTGCTGCGTGACCAGAATCTCGACCCGAAGCGGTATCCGGTTCGGGCGGTGCTGAACTGGATCTCTAACTGCAAGAACGAACTGGTCGACTTCGAGGCGGCCCGCGCCCAGGCTTCCGGGGGCACCGAGGAGCTGTATGCCGAGGCGTATGCGGAGTACCAACGGCGCCTCACCGCGGCGAATGCTCTGGATTTCGACGACCTGATCATGACCACGGTGCATCTGTTGCAGGCCTTTCCCGACCTGCGCGAGCAGTATCGGCGACGGTTCCGTCACGTGCTGGTCGATGAGTATCAGGACACCAACCATGCCCAGTATTCGCTGATCCGCGAACTGTGCGGTGCGACACAGCCGGACGCCGGGGGCCCACACATTGAGGCACCCGAGCTCATGGTTGTCGGCGACTCCGATCAGTCGATCTACGCCTTCCGGGGTGCGACCATCCGCAACATCTTGGACTTCGAATCCGACTTCCCTGGTGCACAGACCATTCTGCTGGAGCAGAACTATCGGTCGACTCAGAACATCTTGTCAGCGGCCAATGCCGTGATCTCGCGCAATCCGCACCGTCCTGAGAAGCGGCTGTGGTCCGACGCTGGTGACGGTGAACTCCTTGTGGGCTACGTGGCCGACACCGAGCACGCCGAGGCCCAATTCGTGGCCGAGGAGATCGACAAGCTCACCGATGCCGGTACCACCAAACCCGGCGAGATCGCCGTCTTCTATCGCACCAATGCTCAATCCCGGGCTTTCGAGGATCGCTTCATCCGGGTTGGGTTGCCGTATCGGGTGGTCGGGGGAGTGCGCTTCTACGAACGCAAGGAGATCAGAGACGCCATCGGCTACCTTCGCGCGATTGCCAATCCTGACGACGATGTGTCGGTGCGCCGGGTGCTGAACGTTCCCAAGCGTGGCATCGGTGACCGCACCGAGGCGATGCTGGAGGCTTTCGCAGCCAGCCAGGGGATCTCCTTCGGTGCGGCGGTCGAGCGTGCCGACGAGGTGCCCGGGCTGTCCACCCGCGCGCTGACGCCGGTTCGGGCTTTCGCCACCCTGTTGTCCGATCATCGGGCTCAGGTGGAGGCCGGTACGCCGGCCGATCAGGTATTGGCCAGCGTCCTGAAGGCCTCCGGCTACACCGACGAACTGGCCGCCTCCAGCGACCCTCAGGACGAAACCCGGCTGGAGAATGTGGTCGAGTTCGTGAGCGTCGCGCAGGAATTCGTGGCGGCGGCTCACGTCGTCGATCTTCCCGACTCGACCACGAGCGGCGAGGCTTCCGAAGATGCGGAGTTGGCTGCCGAGTTGGCTTTGGCCGCTCCGGAACCTGACGACTCGCTGTATGCCTTCCTGGAGCGGATCGCCCTCGTCGCGGACTCTGATTCGATTCCCGATCGTGATGCCGATTCCGCTGGTGTGGTGACCTTGATGACGCTGCACACCGCCAAGGGGCTGGAGTTCGACACGGTCTTTCTGACGGGCTTCGAGGACGGGCTCTTTCCTCATGAGCGAGCCCTGTACGACCCCGCCGAGTTGGAGGAGGAGCGTCGGCTGGCGTATGTCGGAATCACTCGGGCTCGCTCGTTGCTCTATGTGACCCGGGCGACCGTGCGAACC
>DMIX01000327.1 GCA_003451975.1 Propionibacteriaceae bacterium | reverse complement strand
CATTGCCGGCTACGCGGCGATCGCCGCCCATTTCCAGACCCAACCCCAAACTCCGGTGGCGGACTTATTAGCCGCCGGTGAGTCCGATCGGGTGGAGTTCAAATCCACCGCCCGGGTGAATCTGCGCACTGGCGAGAAGGACCCTCGCATGGAGCAGATCATCGCCAAGACCATCGCGGCTTTCCTCAATGCCGACGGCGGCACCCTGGTGGTGGGCGTCGACGATGCCGGCAGCCCGCTCGGCCTGGACGCCGACCTGGCCGTCATGAAAGCCCCCGATCTGGACCGCTACGAGCTGTGGCTGCGTGACCTGCTCACCGTTGACCTGGGTCAGAACGCCGCGGCACTGGTGAAGGTGGAATTTCCCGAGGTCGACGGTGGTGATGCGCTGCGTCCGGTGTGTCGGATCAGCTGTCGGCCGTCGCCGCGCCCGGTGTATCTG
Source organism: Propionibacteriaceae bacterium (assembly GCA_003451975.1). Classification (GTDB taxonomy): domain Bacteria; phylum Actinomycetota; class Actinomycetes; order Propionibacteriales; family Propionibacteriaceae; genus Propionicimonas. Next base: position 5,899 of record DMIX01000327.1, on the reverse strand, counting down.
CGGGCCGCCAAAGGAGCAGCTCCAGAATTCTGGGTGCGTTCAGGCAACTCCACCCGGCAACTCAGCGTTGATGACGCCACCGAATACGTGATGCACCGCTGGCCGCTCAATTTGGGTTCGTCACTAGCCGCTCAACTGCTGGCCGCAGTGCGTTTCTCGGATGCTCGCTGAACTCTGTGAGGCTGTTGTGCACCGGCTAGGCTGGCGACGGCGCTGGCCGACGACCGACGGGACGACATGACGCTGATACCCCTGAGTGGGTTCTTCCAACTCGAGCAGAACGTGCCGTTGGCCATCACGATTGTGGTGCTGTCCTCGTTCCTGTTCGCCAGCGGTTCGACCGTGCAGCACCTCGCCGTCGATGGCACCGTGGACGTCGAATCCGAGAACCGGTCGATGAACCTGCGCCAGGTGTTCGGCCTGCTGAAGAACAAGGTGTGGCTCGGTGGCCTGACCATGATCGTCATCGGTGCCAGCATGCACATCTGCGGATTGGCGCTCGCACCGGTCACCGTGGTGCAGCCGGTGGGCATTCTGGCAGTGCCCTGGTCGGTGCTGTTGGCTGCGAAGATTCACCATTTCCGACCGTCCAAGATGATCTGGGGTGCGGTTGCGCTGACGATCATCGGGGTTGCTGCTTTCACCTACTTCTCTGCATCCACGGCTGCCAAAGAGACGGTGCTCGAGCCGCTACCGATCGTGGTGGCTGCGCTGGTGGTGTTCGGAATCGCCGCAGTGCTGGGCTATCTGGGAATGCACGGCTCGGCAGCTCGCCGCTGCTTGATGTGGGCCAGTGGCGGTGCCTTCATCTACGGACTCAGCTCGGCGATGGTCAAATCAACCTTTGAGATGTTGGGACGCGACCAGTTCTGGACCCAGCCACTGTTCTACGTGGTGCTGTTCTTCCTGCTGTGCAGCTACCTGTTCGGCGCGTGGATGATTCAACAGGGCTACGCCAACGGTCCGGCCGAAATCGTGGTCGGATCCATGACCACCACCGACCCGATCGTGGCAGTCACCTTCGGCATCATCGTGCTGGGGGAGGGGGCGCTGCTCACGATCGGTGACGGCATTGGCATGGCCATCTCCGGTGCGGTCGCGATCAGCGGTGTGGTGCTGCTGAGCAAATACCACCCCGAGGCTCAGTCACGGCTTCGGCCGGCTGCTGAGGTGCCGCAGGTCGAGGCGGCCGAGTAGCTGATCAGGCGCGATCCTGGATTGCGCCGCGATAGACCTCCACATAGGACTCGCACATCGCGTCGGCGCCCAACGTCGCTCCCAGGGTGGCGGCCGCGGCCGACATCGACTCCAGCCTTGCCGGATCATCCATGAGCTTACGCATGCCGACGGCGAGATCCGCCGCACTGGGGCCGGTCAACAAGGCGCTTTCGGTGCTGGTCCCCACCTGAAGCCGATCATCGCAATACAGGATCGGGGTCGCGGTGGCGGCTGCTTCGGCGAGCACCATGCCTTGGGTATCGAAGCGGTAGGACGCCAGCACGAACACGTCGGCGTCGGCGAGTTCTTGGGCCAGCAGATCGGCGTCGGTGAAATGGCCGAGGAAACGCACCGTGCCATGCGCGATGCGTTTGGCACGCTGGCGCAGTGTTCGCTCGGCGCCGCCGCTGCCGATGATGTGCAACTCGGCGTCATCGCGAGCCAGGAGTTCGAAGGCATCCAGCAGCACGTCGATCCGCTTCTCCGGCCCGAGGCGCCCGGCACTGAGGAATCGGGTGATGGCGCCGCGAGGACGCTTGCGGACGGTCCTGGTGAAGGCAGTGGCGACGCCGCTGGGCACGACGCGTCCGAAAGGTTCGAGGCGGCCGCCCGAGGCCGCCACCATGTTGTCGACCACGAACGGTGCCGGCGAGGTGAAGCGATCCACCGCTGAGGCCAGCCGTGCCATGCTGCGCCAGTCTCTGGGCGCCAACGACGAATCTCCGGGTTCTGCGGCCACCGTGGCGGGACGGAAATCCCGTCGGTGCTCCGGATCACGGAAGCGTCGCAGCCAGCGTCCGGACCAGTCCAGGTAGGTGAGGGAGTTCAGTGCAGCCACACCGGGCGCGTTGCGATGGGTGCCGACATAGTTGGAATGGAAGGTGTGCACCTGCGGGATCGACAACTCGGCGGCGACCTGGGCGGCGAGAAAGATTGCGCCGCGTTCGTTCTGGGAGTGCACCACGTCCAGCCGGGGGTGATCGGCGGCGATGCGTCGGGCCAGGCCGGTGCCGACCTGCAGGCTGCACAGGTAGCTGGGCGTGCCGGGCAGCCGCCACTGTGGGGTCTTTTCCCAGCGGCATTCGACCGGAGGCGTGAAGTGGGAGGACGGCGCGAACAAGATGACCTCGTGGCCGGCGGCGGCCAGCACCTGCAGTTGCAGTTGAATGGAGCGGCTCACTCCGCCGGACTCCGGATAGAAGTCGTCGGTGAAGATGCCAATCCGTATGGGGGCCGCCGTGCTCACATCATCACGATAGCGGGTGGCTGACTAGCCGCTGATCTCGATGCCGGAAACCTGGGGTTGGTCCAGGGTGCGCAGGAACACCAGGGTGGTGCCGCGTTCGTACATGGGGAAGTACACCCAGCCGCTGCGGGTTTCACCGGCGGTGATCGTGGTGTAGTCGAACTGCGGAGTGAGCTCGGACAACAGACCCTTTTCGACTTCCTGGCCCGAGTTCGACAAGGCGTTGAAGGCGCAATCGAGATCGCCGTTGTCTACGGTGAGTTCGACGAAGACGTCGAGGCCACGATCAGTCCATCGGTGTTTGGTGATCTGCCACACCCCGCTGGTGTCGGAATAGGCGACCGCGAAGGGGGTTCCTGGGCGAGCCGGTGCTTGGGAGGCCGTTGGGCTGGGCGACGGCGTGGACGCCGCCTGAGGTTTGGGCGGGTTGAGCGCCGTATACAACACCGCAGCGGCCACCACGATGGTGATCACAGTCACGATCAACGGCACCAGCGAGCGTTTGGGGCTGAACTTGTTGATCGCCGGTGCAGTGGTGGAGCCTGCCGATGTCGGTTCCGGCGCGGAGGTCTTTCCGGCGTAGGTGGCCTGGCCTGAGGCCGACAGCGACGCCGGGGTCCAGTCGGGGCCCGGCGGGTTCGCGGTGTTCTCCCCCGGAGGCGGTGGCGGTGGTGGTGGCGGCTGCAGATCACTCATCACCGGCAAGGCTACCTGGACCTGACACCGGCGGCCTGTGGACAGTGACCGAAACCCGGTAGCGCTACCAAGGATCACCGGCATGAGTGACTCTGCCTTTCGCGATCGATTGACGATCCGCAGCCTGGATGATTTGGTGGCCCTGGTTCCCTACCTGCTGGGGTTCCACCCCGAACAGTCGTTGGTGGTGGTGGTCGTTTCCGCCAGCGGTGTGCAACTCACCGGACGCATCGACCTGGCCGACGCGGTGGTGCCGCACCGTCTGGCCGACTTGGTCGGGCGGCTCTCACAGCGGTTTCCGAATGCCGATCAGTGGTTCCTGGCCTACACCGCTGATGCCACCGCCGCCTGGGAGGTACTGCAGCATTGCGCTGAACTGGTCGGCGCCGTGCGGTTGGGGCGTCTGCTGCACGTGGACGCCGACCAGTGGCGCGCGGACCACCTCGGCGGCGAATTCGGCCAGCTAGGGCCCAACGCGTTGGCGACCGAGGCGGCCGTGCTCGGCATGGCGGCGCGCGCCAGCCGAGACGATCTGGGTACTCACCTGGCTGGCCCTGGCGATGATGCCGTCGCCGATCTGCTGACCCAATGCGAGGCAGCCGAAGCGACCGCACGCTCGCTGGGACCGGCACAACGCAAGCGCCTGCTGCGGCGGCTGGTGCGAACTGCCGCCGATTCATCCGACCATGTGCAGCTGGCGGTGTTGATCAAGGATCCCGTCTTGCAGTGGGAGGTGTTGCGGGGGCTCGAGCGCGGTGATGCCGACGCCGCGGTCTCCCGTTGGAGTGCCGTGGTTGCGCACTGCTTGACTCCTTACCTGGCGGCTCCATTGGGCCTGCTGGGGGTGGCGTCCTGGTTGGCCGGTGATGGCGCGACCCAGAACCTCTGTCTGGAGCGCCTCGATCAGTTGGATCCCCTGGCACCGTTGGCGGCCCTGCTGGATTGGATCAACCAGACGGTGCTGCCGCCGTCGACCTGGTCGGATCATCGAGCAACCCTGATCGCCGCCTTCGCCGATCACAGCGGGCTGGTGGGCGCCGGCGACGCCGGGCCACCCGGGGCTTGATCGCCGCCGGGGTTCGGCCCGGCGTCGGATAAGATGACCGCTGTGTTCGGCGTTGAGTTGAAGCTTCTCTAGCCGCGGCTGCAGTGCAGTCGCGGCGGCCCCTGGCGATCCTGAGCGGTGCGCGGGGGTTTTTTCATGCTCTAGCAGGCACGATCCGGTTGAACAAGGAGTGACGACATTGACCAGCGAGGCAGTGCGCAGCGGCTACGACGCCGTGGCAGCACAGGAGAAGTGGCAGCAGTTCTGGGAGGCTGACCGCACCTTCGCCCCTGTGGACGACGGTTCCAAGGAGCGTCGCTACATGCTCGACATGTTCCCTTACCCCTCCGGGGACCTGCACATGGGCCATGCCGAGGCCTTCGTCATGGGCGACGTCGTCGCCCGTTACTGGCGGTTGCAGGGTTACGACGTGATGCATCCGATCGGCTGGGACTCCTTCGGGCTCCCCGCGGAGAATGCCGCCATCGCTCGCGACGCCCATCCGGCCGACTGGACCTATGCCAACATCGACACCCAGGCCGGCTCCTTCAAGCGCTACGGGCTGAGCTTGGACTGGTCGCGTCGCCTGCACACCTCTGATCCGGAGTACTACCGCTGGACGCAGTGGCTGTTCCTGCGCTTCTATGAGCGCGGCCTGGCCTACCGCAAGGATTCCTACGTCAACTGGTGCCCCAACGACCAGACCGTGCTGGCCAATGAGCAGGTCGTACAGGGCGAATGTGAGCGCTGCCACGCGGTCGTCACCAAACGCAAGCTGACCCAGTGGTACTTCAAGATCACCGACTACGCGCAGCGGCTGCTGGACGACATGGACCTGATCGAAGGCACCTGGCCGGATCGGGTGCTGTCAATGCAGCGCAACTGGATCGGACGCTCCGAAGGTGCCTGGGTCGACTTCGAGATCGAAGGACGCGACGAACCGGTGCGGGTGTTCACCACCCGGCCCGACACTTTATTCGGTGCGACCTTCTTCGTGGTTGCCCCTGAAGCCGCGTTGGCTGCCGAGATCGTGACCGACCCCCAGCGTGCCGCCTTCGAGGAGTACTTGGAGGCCACCAAGCGCGCCACCGAAATCGAGCGGCAGTCCAGCGAGCGGCCCAAGACCGGAGTTTTCCTGGGAGTACACGCCATCAATCCGGTGAACGGCGAGAAGCTGCCGGTGTTCGCCGCCGACTACGTGTTGGCCGATTACGGCACTGGTGCGGTGATGGCCGTCCCAGCCCACGATCAGCGTGATCTGGACTTCGCCAAGGCATTCGAACTGCCGGTGCAGGTGGTCGTCGAGACCGGCCAGCCTGATCCGGCCGAGACCTTCGTCGCCACCCCCGGCGATGGGGTCTACGTCAACTCACCGGGCCTGAATGGTTTGACCGACAAGAAGGCCGGCATCGCCGCAATCACCGAGAAGCTGACCGAGCAGGGGCGCGGCGAGAAGGCAGTCACCTTCCGGCTGCGCGACTGGCTGCTGAGTCGGCAGCGGTTCTGGGGTTGCCCGATCCCGATCGTGCACTGCCCGGCCTGCGGTGAAGTGCCGGTGCCCGATGACCAGCTGCCGGTGGAACTGCCCGATCTGCGCGGTGCTGCGCTGGCGCCGAAGGGCACCAGCCCGCTGGCCTCGGCCACCGACTGGGTCAACACCACCTGCCCGGGCTGTGGTGGTGTTGACCCAGTCG
>DMIX01000221.1 GCA_003451975.1 Propionibacteriaceae bacterium | reverse complement strand
TGGTGTGGTAGAGCAGGAACCAGGTCAGGGCCATCACCGCCGCCACGATGGGCAGGAAGATCGACAGCCCATAGACCCCTTCGGGTCGGGTGACGCTGACGATGTCGAGCAGCCCGAACTCCGCCAAGGACTTCGGCATTTGCGCGACCGGATACTGACTGGTCCCCAGCAGCACGGCCATCAAGCCGCGGTAGACCGCCATCGTGCCCAAGGTCACGATCAGCGTTGGCAATCGAAGGAAGTGAATGAGCAGCGCGTTGATCAGGCCCAGGATGGTGCCAAAGAGGATCGAGACCGGCAGCATGAATGCCATCGTGTCCAGTCCAAAGGCCCACATCAGCTTGATCGACATGTAGGCCGACGTGATCGCCACCACGGGGAAGGACACGTCGATGCCGCCGGAAACCAGCACCAACAACACCCCGACCGCCAAAATCATGGTGGGTGCGCCTTCATGGACGAGATCGAAGACGGTCTCCAGACTGAAGAACCGCGGGTTCTGTGAGGTGACCAGGATCGCGTAGCCGATGATGAGCAGCGTCAGATAGCGCTCTACCGGGGTGGAGCGGCGATGGAAGACGGCGCGAAAAGGAGACTTCATGCCTGCGACCCTCCTTGGGCTGCGGAGTCGACCTCGACGCGGGTGGTCGGCTCAGAGATCATCTGGGACAGCACCTCGACGAAGTTGGGTTGATTGCGCTCCTCCTCGGAGACGACGTTGACGATCGCGCCCTCGTACATGACGACGATCCGATTGCAGTTGGCCGCGATCTCCTCTGGCTCATCAGAAATGAACAGAATGCTCATGCCCTGGTCGGCGAGCTGCTGGATCTTCTCGTAGATCTCGGCCTTGGAGCCCACGTCGATCCCGACCGTGGGCGAGTCCAGGATCAGTAGCTTGGGATCGGTGAGGATCCACTTGCCGATGACGACCTTCTGCGCGTTTCCGCCGGAGAGCCGCCCCACCAGCGTGTCGATATTGCGGTTGTTGACACCCATCTGAGCCACCGCACTTTGGGCCAGCTCACGCTCGCGATGCAGGTTCAGAATGCCGAGCCGATTGACCAGCGTGTCCAGCCGGGTTGAGGAGATGTTGTGGCCGATGGTCTGCTCCATGAACAGCCCCTCGACCTGACGGTTCTCCGACACCAGAGCAATACCCCGACCCACCGCATCCTGCGGGGTTCGGATGTGTACCGGCTCGCCGTCGAGCAACACCTCGCCGTGAGAAGGCGCATTGAGTCCGAACAATGACAAAGCGATCTCGGTGCGCCCGGCACCGAGCAACCCGGTCAAGCCGAGCACGTCCCCAGGACGGATGGCGAAGGAGACCTCGCTGAAGTGGCCCCGATCGGCCAGCTCACGAACCTCCAGCACCGGAGGCGTCACACCGTCGGTATCACGCGGTGTGCGCTGATAGGCCGGGTATTCGACTCGACGTCCGGTCATGTGGAAGGTCAGGTCCGACTGGGTGAGTTCGCCGGCTTCGAAGTCGCCAACTTTGTGGCCATCGCGGAAGATCGTGATGGTGTCGGCGATGCGGAACACCTCGTCCAGCTTGTGCGAGATGAACACGATCGAGATGCCCTTTGCTTTGAGGCCCTCAACGACCTCCAGCAGCCGGTTCACCTCTTTTCGCGTGAGTGCCGCGGTCGGTTCGTCCATGAAGATCAGGCGAGCGTCCAACAGCAATGCGCGAGCGATGGCGACCAACTGCTTGTTCGCCATCGAAAGATTGGAGACCGGCGCTTCGAGATCAAGACTGACCTCCATCATGTCCAGCGCTTGCTGGGCCAGCTCGCTCATCTTCTTCATGCTCACCTGGCGGGTGCGGTTCTCCAGCATGTAGCTGAAGGCGATGTTCTCAGCGACGCTGAGTCCGCCGAAAAGAGCCAAGTCTTGGAAGACGACCTGTACGCCGGCCGCAATGGCCGCGCCCGGGTCACCGGAGGGCATATCGACACCGTCAATCGCTACGGTTCCCGCATTCTGGCGGTACACCCCGGATGCGATTTTGACGAAGGTGGATTTCCCTGAGCCGTTCTCGCCGACGAGACAGCGAATCTCGCCTTGTTTGATCGTGAGGTCGACATCGACCAAAGCATCAACTCCGCCGAACGAGATCGACAGGTTTCGTGCTTCGAGGATGGGTACTGACATGTGGCGTGCTCCTTGCCGACAGCAGTGGCTGGTTCTGAGTCTGTTCCGTCGGCCGTATCTGGCGGGGATTGCTCCCCGCCAGATACGAGCGCTGGGTTAGATCAGAACGGCCACTTCCCGTCCCACGAGTCGAAGGGGTCTTCGCCCTTCTGGAACTGCAGGATCGCATCGCCGATGACGATCTTGCCGTCCACCGTGGAGGCGGTGTAGTTGTTCCACTTCAGATCGACGGTGGAGTCGATCTTCTCGCCCTTGAGGATGCGCAGCGCGAGCATGTTGCCCGCGTACCCGGCGCCAGCCGGCTCCCACGCCTGACCGGAGTAGATCCAGCCCTCTTCAATGTAGGGGCCACCCACCGAGGGCAGGGTCAACTGCGACAGGGTGACGGTCTTGATCTTCTTCTCCTTCAGCACCTGGGCCATGTTCGACCCAGCCGACACCGAGCAGGAGATCATCCCGTCCAGCTTCGGGTACTTCTTGAGAATCTCGATGGCGTTCGAACGAGCCTTGGCATCGTCGTTGGCATCTTCGTAGGGCTGAGCCTGAACCGGCTTGATGTTCGGGTAGTTCTCGGCCAGCCACTTCACTGCTGCGTTGTACCAGGCCATGTGGGTCTCGGAGGTCAACGAACCGACTTCACCAACGAAGGTTCCGGAGTCCTTGCCCATGCCCTCAACCAGCTTGCGGCCCATCAACTCGCCGAAGGCGTCATTGCTGAAGGCCTCCAGGTCGTAGTCGACCGCTTCGGTCTCAGCCAGCGCGGGGCCCTCATGGCTGATGACCACGATGCCCTGCTGACGAGCCTTGGTGAGTACCGGCTCCAGCGCTAGCGGATCGTTCGGCACGACGACGATGGCATCGACGTTCTGAGCGATCAGATCCTCAATGATCTGGACCTGCTTGGCGGCGTCCTCGGAGTCCGGTCCGATCTGCCAGGCCTCAACCTCGCTGCCGAAGTCGGTGTTGAACTGGTTGACACCTCGCTTCATGTCATCGAACCAGGTGATGCCATCAATCTTGGGAATCGTGGCGATCTTGTACTTTCCTTCGTGTGATGCGCCCCCGGTCGGGGTGCCTCCTCCGGTCGTGCCGCAAGCGGCGGACATGAGCAGGAGCGATGTCGCTACTGCAACACCACCCAGCATCTTCCAACTACGTGATTTCATCGACGTGAGTCTCCCTCGAGCTCGATCGAAGCGCTGCGCCCCAACGCAGCAACCTCAATGGACGTGTCGTCCCACTAGGGATAGTGGTGGGCGCTGCTTCCACAACCACGGTCGGTCCGCAAGCCTTCGCATCACCATTGAGCGGAAGCGAACTGCAGCACTTGAGTGGACTGTAGCTTCGCCGTTAGCTCCGTTGTTACCTTCAGTGCCATTGTGTTACAAAACTGTTATCAACAACACGTCGAGTGAGCACTTTGTTACGCAACCGCCCTCAGTAACGGAACGGAGTTCGCAATTCTGCAGCCCGCTCGATGCGCTCCAGTCGTCGCGCTACATCGGGCTGACTAGGGTTTGCTCTGGCACTCAGACGCATCCCACCCCTGTGAGGCGGACAACGGACGGCCAGAACGCAGTTCACAACTCCTGTGATAACTTCACAGGGCCTTGCCACAACTTCTCACACGGCATAACATCGAGCATCACGGCGGGCAACCACCAACGGATCGACAACGCAACGAAGCGACGGCATCCCGCCCCGCATCCCGGAAGGAGACCCCCATGACTCGGGTCATCTCATTTGGCGCCTACATCGCAGATGCTCTTGGCTGGCCTTTCACAGAGGTCCCCCCGGGCCAGCAGTTGGCCTTCTTGCAGCGGATCAAGTTCACCGTCGCCGGCACTGCGGCCGCGCCATCGATGAACCTCGCCAAGCTCGGACATGACGTCGTCAGTGTCGGTCGAATCGGCAATGACAACATCGGTCAGTTCTTGCTGAACGCGCTGAGCGGCTATGGCGCGGACACCAGCCGAATGGTGATCGACCCCGAGCTTCAGACATCGTCGAGTCTGCTGCCCATCCGCCACGACGGCTCGCGTCCGGCGCTTCATGTCATCGGGGCCAATGCGGCTCTCAACGAGCACGATGTGCCGTGGGATCTGGTCACACCAGGAACCATCTTCCACATGGGCGGCGCCTTCGTTTTGCCAGGCCTGGACGGTCCGCCCATGGCGCGCGTCCTGGCAAAGGCAAAGGAGCTCGGAGCAATTACCACCTGCGATTTTCTGATGAGCCCACGGGCCGACGCCCAGGAACTCATCTCGGGTTCACTGCCCTATATCGACTACCTCATGCCCAATATTGAGGAGGCCAGCTGGCTGGTCGGCACCGAGGACCGCGCCGAGATCATCGCCTGGCTGCATTCCCACGGGGCGAACACCACCTTGTTGACCATGGGTGGCGACGGCGTCTCCGTGGCCCGCCGCGGCGAATCGGAAATCGTGGTGCCAGCATTCAAAGTCGACGTCGTCGACACCACCGGTTGCGGTGACGCCTTCACCTCCGGGTTCATTTCGGGCATAATCAGCGGCCTGAGTCTTGAGCAAAGTGTCGAGCGCGGACTCGCGTGCGGTTCGCTGGTCGCAACCGATCTTGGATCAGATGCGGGAATCGTCGATCTGAACCAGGTAGAACACTTCAGGACCACAAATCCGAGGCTGTGATCCTCAAAGTGGGCGGTACTTCGTGGACGGGCGTGGAATATGAGCGAGCAGATCGCCATCGATAGCGAAAAGCCGATCCGCGGCAAGGCGGCCCGCCTGGAGTACATCCTCCGGGTGGCACACGCCAGCGGTTTCGCCCATGTCGACGATCTCGCCGAGGCCCTGGGCGTGAGTCGCATGACGATTCACCGTGATCTGGACGATCTGCACCAGAAGGGTCTGGTTCGCAAGGTCCGGGGCGGTGCCTCGATCACCTCCTCCACTCAATTCGAGGCGGATTGGGATTACCGCATGCGCGCCCGCCTGAAGGAAAAGCAGGCAATCGCGAATGCAGCCATCAATCTCATTGAAGAGGGCGACGTCGTACTGCTCGACGACTCCACCACGGCTCTGCAATTGGTGCCGCTGCTGAATCGCTTCGAAGCCCTCACTGTCATCACCAACTCCGAGATCGTGGTGGAGGAACTCCGCAAGTCCGAGTGGATCAATTTGATCTGCTTGGGTGGACAGTACAACCGTCGCTCGGCGTCCTATCTAGGCGTGCTCAGCGAAGACGGCGTGTCACGCCTGGCCGCCGACGTGGCCTTCCTGTCATCCTCATCACTGCATGGCACCACGCTGTATCACCAGGACCAACTTCAGTTGGCTATCAAGAAGGCGATAATGAAGGCCGCCAGTCGACGGGTCCTGGTCATCGACCATTCGAAGGTGGGTCAACGCGCGTTGTTCCGACTGTGCGAGGTCTCGGCATTCACTCATGTCGTCGTGGACTCCGGAGTGTCGCTCAC
>DMIX01000432.1 GCA_003451975.1 Propionibacteriaceae bacterium | reverse complement strand
CGGGATGGTCGTCGGCACCGGCCGCTTTCGACGCTGACTCCGACTTCGGGGTGACCCGCGTCAAAGTGGCCCAAACCACCGAACGAAAGCGGCCCGCCGGGATGGGGCTGACCAGCCGCAGTGCCGGCAGCGACTCCACCTCGATGACCCATACGCCACCGGTGCGTCGCTCTTCCTGGCCGTGGGTGGTCGCTGGTGTGGTCATCACCGTGATGGTGGCGGTCGTCGTGTGGCTGCTGGTCGGAGTCCTCTGACATGAGTTGGCGTCGCTGGCTGCCCGCAATCGGGATTGTGGTGACAGTGGCGGTGCTGGCGACGTTGGCGCTCGTGTGGCCGGGTCTGGACACCGAGACGGTGCGACGGCCCAGCGCGTCGGTGTGGATCCTGCAGACCGGTACCGATCAGCGCTACGCCCGGGTGAACACCGCCTTGGCCGAACTGGACACGGTTCGTCAGGCGAAAGACCCCAGCAGGGTGTTCCAAGGCGGCGACCAGGCCTATCTGGTAGCCGACGGAATGGGGCGCATTTCACCGATCGACGCCGGTACGCCGGCGAACCTGGACGCCGAGGCTCTCGCCGAGGCCACCGCAACCCCTGCCGGGACTGAGCAGGTCGCCCAGGCCGGGCCCTATGTGGCCTTTCGCTCCAACACCGGGACGGTCAGCTACGGACGACTGGACACGGTCGCCTCGCTCACCCAGCTTCACGCCGCGGATTCTCCCGACAGCGTCTTCACAGCGGCCGCCATCAGTGTGGATGACAGCGGTCTGCTCACCGCCTACTCCGCAGTCACCAGCCAGGTACTCCAGTACGACATCAGCGCCGGTGCCCAGCGGTCCCTCAGCGCGGTGCGCGCGGGCCCGACCGATCCCGGCTCCCAGGTGACTTCGGTCGGGGACCATTGGATGTTGGTCGGCGCGGACGGTCGCACCTGGCTGTCGGGACGCTCGGAGCCGGTGAACCTGCCGATCGTCGGGGCCATCGCGGTGCAGCAACCGGCGAACTCCGGTGCTGGCTTCGCGGTGGCCGATCAGCAAGGGCTCTTCGTCCTCGACTTCGAAGCGAACATCACACCGACCTATCGACCCGGTGGAGCTTTGGGCGTGCCCATCACACCGACCGTTCTCGACTCAGACCTCGTCGGGGCCTGGCTGCCCCGCGAGGGCGGCGGCACCTTGTGGAATCAGGGCCGGGCGACCGCGCTGGACTATGCCGGTCACCGACTCGTCGACGATGCCCTGCCGCAGCTGATGATGACCGCTGATCGGGCCGTCCTCAACGAGACTCGTTCGGGGTGGGCGTGGACGCTGCCGGACGGCGCGCTGGTGCCGTCCAGCCAAGACTGGCAGCTGGCCGTTCAGGACCAGCAGCAGAGCTCCGATACCGGTCAGCGTGCCGAAACGGTTCGCGAGCCCAAACCCCCCGTGGCGGTCAACGATCAGTTCGGAGTGCGCGCCGGGGCCCTGGTGAATCTGCCGGTGCTCCTGAACGACTACGACGCCAACACCGACATCCTCACCATTGACGGCAAGCAACTCGGCGATCTGGATCCCAACTTCGGAACGGTCGAACTGACCGACAACAATCAGCGTCTCGCCGTCCGCGTCGCCTCCGGGGCCACCGGCTCGGCGAGTTTCACCTATCGCGACAGCGACGGCACCTCCGCCCAAGGCCGCTATTCCAACACTGCCACCGTCCGGCTCACCGTGCAGAGCGGCAACCGGGCCCCGCAGTGCGACGACGCCTGCCGGGCCCAATGGCCGACCCCTGAAGTCGCGCCGGGCGGCACGATCCGGGTCCCGGTGTTGAACGGCTGGGTCGACCCCGAGGGTGACCAGGTGCTGCTCAGCAATGCCAGCACCCCCAACCTGGCTGTCCGTGTCGCGGTGAACCCCGAGGGCGATGTGGTGGTGCAGCATCGCGATGCCAACGCCACCGCCGACCAGCGGGTGCCGATCACGCTGACCGTGTCCGACATCAACGGGGACACCGCCACCAAGACTCTGGTGGTGCGGGTCACCCGCCGTCCGACCCTGGTCGCGGAATCGTTTGCGGTCACCCGCCAGGCCGGAGCGCCGACGACCATCGACCTGTCCCGGCACCTGCTGGGCACGATGGATCAACTGTCGATCTCCGAGGTGCGTCCGCTGGGTGGGGAGAAGGTCAGCTTCGCGGCGACCTCCTTCACCTTCGAATCCGACAAGGTCGGCACCCATTTCGTGGAATATGTGGTCACGGATGGCCAGAGCAAAGCCACTGGTCAGGTGCGCATCACCTTGACCGGTGGGGAGCCGAGTCTGACCACGGGCGCCGTGGTGGCCTTCGTGCGTCCGAATGAGGACGCCACCGTCGACGTGCTCAACGCGGTGGACAACCCAACCGGGCGGGTGCTGCTGCTCAGTGGCGCTCAGCCGCAGGCCGTCGCCGGTGGCGAAATGTCGGTGGACGTTGTCGGGCAGCAGTACCTGCGGGTGTCCGGCACCACCCCCGACGACACACCGGGCAAGATCGGCGTGATCAACTACGCCGTCGCCGACGGCCAAGGTGGGGAGGCCCGCGGCCAGGCTACGGTCTACCTGCTCCCCGAGGCCCAGCAGGTCGCCCCCATCGCGGTGGCCGACGCGGTCACCGTGCGTGCCGGTGCCCAGCTCGACATTCCGGTGACCAAGAACGACATCGCTCCGGTCGGTGGGCAACTACGCCTTAATCCCCGAGCGGTGTACGCCTCCGATCCCGCCGTGCTCGCCTTCGCCTCCGGGAACCTGGTGCGCACGCTGGCCCCGACCAAAGCCGGCGTCTATCGGATCAACTACGGCTGTTATGTGGCGGGCAACCCGCGGCTGGTTGCCGAAGCGACCATCGTGGTGACGGTACTTCCCGGTGGCGCCAATCAGCCACCGGTGCCGGTGACCTTGACCGGACGGGTGCTGAGCGGCCAGACCGTCGCGATCGGATTCGACGACTACGGCATCGACCCCGACGGTGATGCGGTCCGGCTGGACCAGGTGCTCACCCAACCGAAATCCGGCTCGGCGGCGGTGTCCGGTGACGGAAAGTCGATCAGCTACACCAGCGTCGCTGGCTTCTCCGGACAGGTCGAGTTCAGCTATCGCGTGGTTGACAGCGAGGGTGCGGTCGGGGTCGGGATGGTACGCATCGGTGTGCTGGACCAGGCCATCAACCCCGCCCCCATCACCTACACCGACTACGCCGAGGTTCAGGTCGGTCGGGGCAATCAGATCCGGGTGCCGGCACTGGCCAACGACATCGATCCCAACGGTGGCACGCTGACCATCACCGAGGTGAAGCCCAACACTCGCGAATTCGCCGAGGATGGCTCTGCGAACCCCGAATACCAGCGGCTGTCGGGACTGATCGATCAGACCACCGATACCGAGATCGTGGTCAATGCGGGCAACCAGACGGGCACCGCTTCGTATCGCTACCGCGTCAAGAGCGACTCCGGGAACACTGCCGACGGTTTGATCGTGATCCGGGTGGTGGACACCGAGGTGCCGAACTACCCGGTGGTCACCGACACCGTCCTCACCGCTGAGACCCGCGAACAGTTCCCGGCTGGGGTTGACGTGGTCACCGACAAGGCGACCTGGCCCGGCGGCGAATCAGGCCAACTGCAGTTGAGCCTGTGGCAGGGAGACTCCGGCGGCAGTGCGGCGGGGGTGTCGGTGTCCGGCTGGTCGCTGTCGGGCGCGCTGAGCGAACGCACCCGCATCATCCCGTTCCAGGTGACAGCCACCGGCACGGACGGCTCCCCACTGACCACCAGCGACGGCACCGTCATCGGCACCTATGCGTTCCTGCGGATCCCCGGCACCAGTGATCTGCAGCTGAGCCTGCGCAGCGATCTCACCGCCCAGGTCGTCGCGGAGAAGGAATCGGTCAGCTTCGACCTGAACGACGTCGTGGCCCGACCCACGGCGTCGGTGCTCGAAGTCAGCACCGAAGGGTTGGCTGCGTCCGGCGCCCGCCGCGAGGGGAGCTGCGTCCTGGTTTCGGGAACGGTGTTGGAATACCGCGCCGGACGGGGCGCCCCCTGGGATGACTCCTGCATCGTGCCGGTCCGGTTGGCCGGTCAGGACGCGTACACCTATTTGGCGGTGCCGATCCGGGTGACCCCGGAAGTGCCGCAGCCCATCTTGAAGGCGGCCTCGGTGACGGTCAGCCCGGGGGAGACCGTCACCTATGATCTGGCGACCATGACGACCTGGGCCGGGGCGGCCGACCAGGCCGCAGTGCATTACGCCATCAGCGCCGCAGCCCCCGACTTCGCAGTGACCCTGACCGATCAGCGACTGACGATCATCGGTGCTGATGATGCCGTCGTGGGCCGCGATGATCGTGTGACGGTATCGATCCTCAGCCACGAGGCCATCGTGCCGGCTGTGTTGACGATCCGGGTCGGTCCTGCCCCGGCGTTGCAGCCCAGCGGTGCCAGCTACAACAAGGTGTGCTCTCAGAACGAGGGAGACTCCTGCGAGATCACGGTCGTCGGCGGTACTGGTGAGGTGAATCCGTTGCCGCGCAGCCCGCTGCGCGTGGTGAGCGTCGCCGGTGGCCCCGAATGCCCCGGAATGACCTTCACCAAGGCCTCCGACAGCTCGGTGCGGGCGGCGTGGACGAGTTCGGTGAGCGGACGTTGTTCGGCCAGCGTGGTGCTGGCCGACAAACAGAACCGGGTCACCGCCGGGGAACGCAATGCCACCGTCACCGTCGATCTGCAGAGCTACCCGCTGGCGCCGGGCAGTGTGTACCAAAGCGGCTACACCGCAGACAGTGTGCAACTGAGGGTGCGCCCTGGTGAGGCTCGCAGCTCCTACCCCGAGATCACCGACTATGTGGTTCGTCAGGCAGGCAAGGTCGTCGCTCACTGCGACACCGCTGGGGTGTGTGAGTCCATCTCGGCGCCGCTGGGGGAGATCCGCACCTACGACGTGACCTCGCACAGCGCCGTCGGTGAGTCGTCCAGCAGTGTCTCGGTGCAAGCCTGGGCGTACCTGGCGCCCAATGCGCCCAAACAGGTCAGCGCAACCCCGGTGGTGACCTCCGATGGTTCGGGCGGCGTGGTGTCGTTGACTGTCTCGGGGATCGATACCGTCCGCACCGGGTCGCTGCGGATCACCACCTCCAGCGGGGTGAAGCAGACGGTCGATCCACAGGGCAATGACACTGTGGTGGTGGACCGGTTGGAGATTCCCAATCACGCCACGTCAATCACCGTCACCCCGGTGTCGTCGTGGGATGTGCCACCGGATCTGGAGGGATCGACCGCCGGCGAGGCGGTCACCGTCACAGCCAGTGGCATCGGCAAACCCACCGGGTTATCGCTAACGCTGGCCTCCAGCGAAAGTTCGGGCGCCACCGCGGTGATCACCGCCAAGGGTGCGGCCTCCACCAATGGTGACGGATCGGTGCTGCGCTATGGATTCTCCCAGGCGGCCAAGGCGTGCAACCCGACTGAGACCAGCGCCAATGCCCAATTCTCGGTGCCGGCCGGGGAGACCTACACCTTCACCATGTGTGTTGCTTCGTTGTTCAACGGAGTCACTTACGGGTCGGACTCGGTCACCCAGCAGGTCAACGCGGTGCAGTTGCCGGATGCGCCGTCGGGATACGTCTATACGGTGAACAACACGGTTCAGGGCACCGATACGCACCCGAAGTGGCTGGTGACTGATACCCCGGTCTCCGCCGAACAGCCACCCAACAACATGGTCGCGAAGTTCGACAAGCCTGATGGCTTCGGCACCAACTTCGCCGACAATTATCGCGTCCGCTATTGCCACACCAGCTGGACCGACGTGTGCGGGGATTGGGGCAAGGTCGGCGCCGATCCTCATGGTGCACCGTTCCCGGTACAGGCGACGGTCGGGGTCACGGCGTGCACCCCTGGCTCGGAGCTGCAACTGGCCAGCGCGACCACCATGGACCTCGGGGACGTCAACTACTACTTCGGCAGGCTCGAATACGAGGTCGACGGGGCGTGGGTGACGCCGACCGACACGGTGGTGCCCGAGGGTGCCACCGCCTATCGCAATGTCGGGGTGACGGTGAGTTGGCCGTTGGCATGGAACTTGGACTCGCATGTGATCAAGTCGCAGCAGGGATTGTCAGGAAGTTGCGGGTGACGACGATGAGCACGACACCAGGAGGCATCCTCGGATCGCCTCAACCAGGAGGGGAAAGATGGCTGTGACCACCGAGCAGTTGGCGACATTCCAACGTGATTTCCATAGCGTTGCCGACAACGTGGAACAGGTGATCCTGGGCAAGCGGCACGTGATCGAGTTGGTGCTCATCGCGATGATCAGCGAGGGTCACGTGCTGCTGGAGGATGTCCCGGGTACCGGCAAGACCTCGCTGGCACGCGCCGTGGCGCAGTCGGTGCAAGGCACCAATACCCGCATCCAGTTCACGCCGGACCTGCTTCCTGGCGACGTCACGGGCATTACCGTCTATGACCAGAAGACCGGCGATTTCGAGTTCCATGCCGGTCCGGTCTTCGCCAATGTGGTGCTCGCCGATGAGATCAACCGGGCCAGTCCCAAGACGCAGTCGGCGCTGCTGGAAGTGATGTCGGAGGGGCGGGTGACCGTCGACGGGGTGACTCGGGACGTCGGCCGACCATTCTTGGTGATCGCCACCCAGAACCCCATCGAGCAGGCCGGCACCTATCGCCTTCCCGAGGCCCAACTGGACCGGTTCATGCTGAAGACCTCACTGGGCTATCCCGACCGGGCGGCCACCGTCCAGATCTTCGAAGGCTCGGTGCGTACCCGTCGCGATGTTGCCCCGGTGATCACTCGGCAGACCATTTCGGCCATGTCGGAACTGACCGGTCAGGTGTATGTCGATCCGCTGATCTATGACTACATCGCTCGACTGATCGATGCCACCCGTGACGCCGAGCAGGTTCGGTTGGGTGCCAGCGTTCGAGGCGGCATGGCGTTGACCCGGGCGGTTCGTAGTCGAGCACTGACCCAGGGCCGGGACTATGTGGTTCCCGACGACGTGAAACTGCTCGCGGCACCGGTGCTGTCGCACCGACTCATCCTGCACCCCGAAGCCGAGTTCGACGGCGTGACCGCCGATGCGATCATCGGCCAGGTGGTGCTGGCCGTGGCGCCGCCGTCGCAGCCGGTCACCCGCTAGCAGCAAGGCCCACCGTCCATGGAACCGTCCCGCCTGTGGCAGACCAATTCGGCTGCTGAGACGCGCACCCATACGCACACTCGTGCGATGGGTGAGACGCCGCGGGCACGGACGATGGCGACCACCGCAGTGCGTCTGGCCCGCACGATCGAACGGCTGCGACGAGCCTCACGCCGAACCGCGTCCGCCATTAACCGGACGGTGACCGCGGCCGGCTGGCTCGCCATCGCGGTGGCCGCCGTCGGCACCTCGATGGGGCTGATCTTCGGCTGGGTGGAATGGACCATCGCAGGCTTGGCCGCGCTGACCTTGGTGCTCCTGGCGCTGCCCTTCCTGCTGGGTCGCGCCGACTATCAGGTCGAACTCGACATCGGCGACCAGCGAGTGGTGGCCGGGAGCGAGGTCGTCGGCCAGGTGCGGGTGCGCAATGCCGGTCGCCGCAGCGCACTGCCGGGGCGGCTGGACGTCCCCATCGGCGAGGGCCTGCTGGAGGTGGTGCTGCCGCTGCTGCGTCCGCAACGGGAATGGGTCGAGGAGTTGGTGATCCCGGCGCACCGCCGCGGCGTCATCACGATCGGGCCGGTGACCGCGGTGCGCGCCGACCCGGTGGGGCTCTTCCGGCGCGAATCGACCTTCGCCGAGGTGCACGAGCTGTACGTCCATCCGCGCACCGTTCGAGTGCCTTCGACCAGCGTCGGACTGGTTCGCGACCTGGAAGGCAATCCGACCCGACATCTGGTGGATTCCGACATCGCCTTCCATGCCATTCGTCCCTATGCCCAGGGTGACTCGCGGCGTCAGATCCACTGGAAGTCGACGGCCAAGACCGGCCAGTTGATGGTTCGCCAATACGAGGAGTCGCGCAAATCGCGTATCGCGGTGGTGCTGGCTACCAGCGAGGCCGAGTACACCGATGCCGAGGAGTTCGAGCTGGCTGTCAGCGCGGCGGCCTCGGTCGCGGTGCAAGCCGCCTCCGACGGTCGCGAACTGTCCATGATCACCGGGGCTGCCCTGCCGGAGCTGATTCGGGCGAAAGTGAGGACGGTCAACTCGCTGCCCACCCTCACTCCGCGGCTGCTGATGGATGCCTTCTGCACTGTTGAGCGGTACGTCCGGGGAACCAACCTGGAGGAGTGCTGCCGGGTGGTCTCCGACACGGTGCCACAACTGTCGCTGGTGGTGGCGGTGTGCGGCGCACCGGTCGGTTTGCACTCCCTGCGGCAGGCTGCACTCGCCCTTCCCGGAGATGTCGAGATGTTGGCCGTGGTCTGCGACGAGCAGGTGCGACCGGGCATGGTCCGTTTCGGGCAGGTGAGCGTGCTTCGGGTCGGTGTGCTGGCCGACCTGAGCCAGCTGCTGCTGCGGGGGGCGCAATCATGAGCCGGCGGGCGACGCGCCTGGCCCGGGGCGGCTTCGGACGGGTGGAGGCCGGCGGCGCGATCTATGCCGCAGTGATGGTCGCGGTGGCCGCGGTCGCCGCGTGGCCGATCTATGCCGACCTGCGCTTCCTGATGGTCGTGCTGCTCTCGGTGACAGCGGCGACGACGATCGCCGTATTCGCCCACCGCCTGATGTGGACCCCGGTGATCACTGCCGTATGGCTGATCGGTGCATTGCTGGTCATCGGCCTCACCGTCGCCGTGCCGCTCTCCGGCAACGGATTGGCGCGCGGCCTGGCGCTGTTCTTCGGCGGCTTCGTGACCTCGTGGAAGGACCTGGTGACGGTCGATCTTCCGGTGGGGGGCTACCGCAACCTGCTGGTGCCGACCTTGGTGGTCTTCGCGATGGGCACGCTGGCGGGGCTGCTGCTGTCGTGGAGTCGAACTCGGGCTCATCTCGGCGCCGCACTGGTGTTCGGAGTGATGACCTGGTTCGGACTGTTGTTCGGCGCGGACCGTACCGGTGCCGCCTGGCAGTGGAATGGCATCGTGATGCCACCAATGCGCGAGGCGCTGCTGGGGCTGGTCGCCCTGGGCAGTTCACTGGCTTGGCTGGTGTGGCGATCCCGGATCGTTCGCAGCGAGGCGTTGCGGCAGGCCGCCCGCGTCAGCGGCGTGCAGTTGACCCGCACGCATGCGCTCTCCGTGCTGCGGGTGACGACTCTGGGCCTGGCCCTGATCGTGATAGCTGTCGCGGTCTCGGTGGTCGCAACGCCGGTGGTGCTCGGCGGCTCGACACGAGAAGTGTTGCGATCCAGCGCGCAACCCGAGCAGCAGTTGGCCACCGAGTTGACTCCCTTGGAGGTGTATCGCAGCGCGTTCAGCGACGCGAACTACCAGCGGGTCCTGTTCACCGTGAGTGGTTCGGGAGCGCTACCTGATCGGGTGCGGTTGGCCACCTTGACCGACTACGACGGCGAGACCTTCACTGCGTTGGGCACCGACTATCGGCGGCTGCCCGCCTATCGTGACCCGGGCGGCGGTCAGCGGACCACGATCACCATCACCAGCGCCGGCTCGGGAACCGTCTGGCTGCCCAGCGCCGGTTCATTGGCGAGTGTGACCTTCACCGGGGACCGAGCCAGCCAGCTCAGCGACGGGTTCTACTATGACCCGGCCTCCGGCGCCACGATCGACACCGTGCCCGGTGGTGTGGCCGCCGGCGACGGCTACACCGCGCAGGTGGCGATCGTCGATCCGGTTGCGGTGAGCGAGCTGTCCTCGCCAGGACGCAACGCTCGCTACACCGCCCCGGACAGCCTGGTGCGGTGGGTGAAGCTTCAGAATCAGGACAGCAGTGGAGCAGGCTTGGCGGAGTTGGCCCGGCGGTTGACCGCACGGGGCTACCTCAGCCACAGTCTGACCGCCACCGATCCGGTTCCGGCGTGGGTCGCTGACCTGGGTGGCGGCTACCAGTTCCGGGCCAGTACCGCCGGCCATTCCTCGGCCCGTTTGACGGAACTGTTCGACGCGCTGCTGGCCCGCCAACAGGGCGTCGATGATGATCCGGAGTCGACGACGCTGGTCGGTGCCGTCGGCGACGACGAGCAGTTCGCGGTGGCGCTCGCCCTGATCGCCGACCAACTCGGCTTCCCGGCCCGCGTGGTGATCGGTACTCGGCTCTCCGGGAACGACGACGGCATACCGGTCTGCGCAGATGGCGAATGCCGCGGCAAGAACCTTTCGGCGTGGGTCGAGGTTGAGGGCGCGGACGGCCGGTGGGCGGCGGTGGACGCGACGCCACAGCATGAGGTGAACCCCGATCAGAAGGTGGAGGATCGGCGCGATCCGCAGAACCGGACCCAGGTGCGTCCGCTTCCGGCCAGCGAGGTCGACCCGCCCGATATCGGTGGCTCTCCAGGCACCGCCAACGATCCACCCTCGGAACTGAACCTGGCCTGGTTGTGGCCCATCCTGCGCATCACCGGGATCGCGGTACTGGCCTTGCTACTGCTGCTCGGACCCTTCGGGGTGATCGTGGTGGCCAAGAGCCTGCGTCGCCGTCATCGCCGCCGGCACTCTCAACCGGCCCTGCGCATGGTGGGGGGTTGGGAGGAACTGGTCGACTCCCGGGCTGATGCCGGCCTGATCGTTCCGGAAAAGGCCACCCGAACCGAGATGGCTACGGTATTCGGTGATGAGGCGTCGCTGGAACTGGCCGTCGCGGTGGATCGTGCCGTGTTCGGTGGCGTCCCGATCTCAGCGGCCGAGGCTGACATTTTCTGGAATCAGGTAGAGACTGAGCGTCAGCGCACTGCGCGACGAGGGAGCATGAGACAGAGAATGCAGGCGGCGATGTCGCTGAGCTCATTCTTCCGGGGGCTACGAGCAGGCGAGGGGAGGCGGCGCTTGTCGGTGTCGGAACAGCATGGGTAGCGGCGATTCGGCAATATCGCTGATCTACCTGGTGATGGTGGCCGTTGGCTACGTGTGGGTGTCGTTGGCGCTCGCCGCGGTGTTCGGCAAGGTTGGCGTGGCGAAAGCACAGGCCTGGATTCCGGTGTGGAATCTGGCCGTCTTGTTGCGCTTGGGCGGATTCTCGCCGTGGCTGATCCTGATCCCCGTGGTCGACGTGGTGCTGGTGCTGATCGCCTGTCATCGCATCGGCTTGGCCTTCGGCTACGGGCCGGCGATGACCGTCGTGGCCGCTTTGTGGTTTCCGATCTGGGCCAGTGTGCTGGGTTGGGGCAATGCCGTCTGGTCGGGGGTCGTAAAGACCCCCTCGCGGATCTGGGCCGACGAACCCACCCCGCTGCCTCGGGTGACGTTCGCCGATGAACCGACCGACCCCATCCAACCGGCGGCGGTGCCGTCGATGATGGCCGAGGACCACCTGCAGTGGGGGCTCACCCCACCACAGCTCTCCGATGCTGAGGCTGCTGCTTCGCCCACCATCGATGATCCCGACCCGGCCGTCGAGGCCAAGGAAGGCGACGACATGACCGATCCCGACCGGGAGAAGACTCCGGAGCCGAGCCGTTGGACGCCGGTTCCCCGACAGTCTGCTCCGATTACGGCAGTCGACCTGGTCGCTGCCGCCTTCGACCGTCCTTTCGATGACGATCTCGGGATCAAGCGGGCGCGCCCCTCCCAGGCGGCGCCGGCCCCCGCCTCGACACAGCCCGTGGAGCCGGCACCGCAACCGGAGTTGGCGGCCGAGCCCGAGACCTCGGCGGCACAGCCTGCCGAGGCGCCGGCGCCGCAGCCGCGCCCACCGGCGAAATCCGCACCGCCGTCGCGTCGCGTTGGAATGTCGCTGGTCGAGGAAACCACCGAACTGGACCAGACCATGTTGGCGTCGCGGTTCCGCCAGAACTGGGCCATCGTGGGACGCGACGGTAGCGCGGTCGAACTCACCGGCAACATCGTGGTGGCCGGACGCAAGCCGGGCGCAACCCGCGCCCATCCGGATGCTCAGCTCCTGATCGTGCCTGACAACAGCCGCACCGTGTCCAAGGCCCACGCACTGCTGCGGCTGGTGCGGGGGGTGTGGATGGTGCGCGATCTGGGATCCACCAATGGTGTGATTCTGGTGAGCGCCGACGGCACCGAACGACTGCTGGCGCCCGACCAGGAGGAGCCGCTCACCGAACGGTTCTTCCTCGGCGATGCCGAGTTCACGCTGGTGTCGAATGACTAGGCCGGGGACCACCGGTCAGTGAGCGACGATGCCCTTGACGTCACTCGGAGATCCACTCGTGGGCTTCGATCCGACGACGACACTCAGCTCGGCTCCCGGGACGCCCGTGCTGAAGCGGATTTCACCCAAGTCGCGGCACCGCGGGTGCTGCATTCGGCGCCTCCGGTGCCTGAGGTGGATCGATCCGACGATCCACCCGTCGAGTTGCCGCGTGAGCACTATCCCGTCCGTCCGGTTCCCACGCAGTTCGGCTCCGAGCCGGTCGCACCAGCCGAGGGCGTCGAGATTCCTGTGGTGGATGTCGAGGCAGCGCAGGCCCGGGTCCGTCGAGCCCGGCTGCTGGGCGTGATCGCCCTGGTGGCCGCCATGATCGCGGTGGTGGTGTTGGCCGGGTTGGGCCTGGCCTTGCTGCTGTGAGACGTGGGCTGCGGCACGCGAGGTCGCCCGAACTCGGTAGCCTTAGCCCGTGACTGAATCAGCTGGGCCGCAGGTGTCGATGAGCGAGCAGGAACAGGTGCGCCACGACAAGCGTGCCAAGCTGCTGGCTCAGGGGCGCGCCCCCTATGCGATCACGGTGCCGCGCACTCACACTGCCGCCCAGGTTCACGCCCAGTGGGGTGGGTTGGAACTCGGCGAGGAAACCCAGGACGTGGTCAGTGTCAGCGGCCGGGTGGTGTTCCTGCGCAACACCGGCAAGCTGTGCTTCGCGACCCTGCAGGACGGCTTCACCCAGCAGGAGTCGGGCGCCCGGCTGCAGGTGATGATCTCGCTGGCCGAAGTGGGGGCCGAATCCTTGGAGGCCTGGAAGGCCGAGGTCGATCTGGGTGATTTCATCTCGGTGACCGGCCGGGTGATCTCTTCTCGCCGCGGCGAACTCAGCGTGCTGGCCACCGCGTGGCTGATGGCCTCCAAGGCGCTGCGCCCACTGCCGACCCTGCACAAGGAACTCGGCGAGGAGACCCGGGTTCGGCAACGCTACGCCGACCTAGTGGCCCGTCCCGAGGCGCGCGACATGGTGCGCACCCGTGCCGCGATGATGCGCAGTCTGCGCGAAACGCTCCACGATGAGGGCTACCTGGAAGTGGAAACTCCCGTGCTGCAGTTGGTGCACGGCGGTGCGGCGGCCCGTCCGTTCGGCACCCACCTGAACGCCTTCGACATCGACATGACCTTGCGCATCGCGCTGGAGCTGTACCTGAAGCGAGCCATGGTCGGCGGTGCGGATCGGGTGTACGAAATCGGTCGAATCTTCCGCAACGAAGGCATCGACTCCTCTCATTCAGCCGAGTTCACGATGCTGGAGGCCTACCAGGCCTGGGGCGATCAGAACTCCATCGCGGCCATGACCAAACGCCTGGTGCAGAACGTCGCGGACGCCACCTTGGGCACCCGGGTGATCGACACCCCGGCCGGCGAGATCGATCTGGATGGCGAATGGCAGTGGCGTCCGGTGTATCCGACCCTGTCGGAGACGCTGGGGGAGGAAATCACCCCCGACACCACTGCGGAGCGGTTGCGCGTGATCGCCGATGCCCACGATGTCGAGTACGACCCCGCTTGGCCGGCCCAGAAACTGGTCATGGAGTTGTTCGGTGAGTTGGTGGAACCCCACCTGTTGCAGCCGACCTTCGTGTGTGACTATCCGCCGATCGCTCAGCCTCTTGCCCGTGAGCATCGCAGCGATTCGAACCTCATCGAGGCCTGGGACCTGATCATCGGTGGCGTGGAGCGCGGCACGGGTTTCTCTGAGCTCATTGACCCGGTGATTCAGCGGGAGCGCCTGGTTGCCCAGTCATTGAAGGCGGCCGCCGGTGATCCCGAAGCGATGCAACTGGACGAGGACTTCCTGGCCGCGCTGGAGTTCGGCGCACCTCCCATGGGTGGCATGGGCCTCGGTGTGGATCGGCTGCTGATGCTGCTCACCGGAGCCGGCATCCGAGAGACGCTCCTGTTCCCGCTGCTCAAGCCGCAGGGTTGAGGGGTCGCCCCCGCTGTTGAGCTGTCTGCGTTGCCTGCCGCAGCGCCGCTGGCTGCCCCGGTTCCGTTGGCTGAGCTTGTCGAAGCCCCGCCGGGGTGCCCTTCGTCAGGCTCAGG
>DMIX01000117.1 GCA_003451975.1 Propionibacteriaceae bacterium | reverse complement strand
CTTGGTGATGTAGTCGTCGGCGCCCACCGACAGCCCGATCAGCTTGTCGACCTCGTCGCCGCGCGCGGTGAGCATCAGGATGTAGCAGTCGGAGAACGTCCTCACCTGCCGGCAGACCTCGATCCCGTCCAGGCCGGGCAGCCCGAGGTCGAGGACGATCACGTCCGGGTCGAGCGACCGGGCGGTGCTGACGGCGTCCGGGCCGGTGTACTCCAGTGTCACGTCGTAGCCGGCCCGCCGGAGGTACGACCCGACCACGCTCGCCAGCGCCTTCTCGTCCTCGACGACAAGGACCCGTTCCTGCGGGACTTCCAGTTCAGCCATAGTCGCCAGTATCACCTGCGCCATGCCCGGTTGCGGCCCGGGAGGTCGGAGCCGCCCGGGATCTTGCCTAAATCTTGACCAGACGCGGAGTGGTCCTTGGTGTTGCCTAGGGATGCTCTCCAGTACCGCGGCCGGGAGGAGGTGCGAGATGGGATGGCTGGATCAGCTGCTGGGTTGGTGGCTCTGGGCCTGCCTGGTGATCGTCGCCGCCTGGATCGCGGTGTTCCTGCTGGTGCGGTTCTTGATCCGCACCGGTCCTGACACGGAAGGTGACCATGACGGGCACGTCACGACGCCAGCTCCTCGGTGGTGGTCTGGCCTTGGCCGGAAGCTGGGCGCTTGGCGCCTGCACCGCGTCCCCGGTCAGACCACCCACCACGACAGCGCCCCGGCCGCCGGCAGCGACGCCGCCGGTCTCGCCGGCGCCGGGCCGCGGCATCGTGGAGAAGACGGTCAGGGCAGCCCCGGCCACCGTTGATCTTGGCGGCATCGAGGTTGACACCTGGGCCTACACCGACACCATTCCCGGACTCGAACTGAGAGCGACCGCAGGAGATCTGCTGCGCATCACGCTGGACAACCAGCTCCCCGCCGACACCACCATCCACTGGCACGGGATCGCCCTACCCAACGGCGTCGACGGGGTCCCCGGCATGACTCAAGACCCGGTCAGGCCCGGGCAGAGGTTCCGGTACGAGTTCATTGCCCCCGATCCGGGCACCTACTTCTTCCACCCCCACGTCGGCGTCCAACTGGACCGCGGCCTGTACGCGCCGCTGATCGTGGAGGATCCTGCCGAGCCCGGCGGCTACGACAGCGAGTGGGTCGTGGTTCTGGACGACTGGCTGGACGGCACCGGACGCACCCCGGACGAGGTCTACCAGCAACTCACCGCCAGCCCCTCAGCAGACCCCGGCGGGATGGATCACGCCAGGATGGGTGCGGAGCCCTTCGGTGATGCCGGGGATGTCACCTATCCCCACTACCTGATCAACGGAGCCGTCCCGGCTTCGCCGGTGGCCTTCCGCGGCAAGCCAGGCGAGCGGGTGCGGATCCGGATGATCAACGCCGCCTCCGACACCATCTTCGCCCTCGCCCTCGGCGACCACACCATGACCATCACCCACACCGACGGGTTCGGCGTCCAACACCACGAGACCGCTGCGCTCTATATCGGCATGGGCGAACGCTACGACGCGATCGTCACCCTCGGCGACGGGATGTTCCCACTGGTCGCCAAACCATGGGGAAAGGAAGGCCAGGCGATGGCGCTGATCCGCACCGGCTCCGGCACCGTCCCGGACCCCAGCGTTGAGCTTGCGGAGTTCGACCGGCCGATCCTGCAGGGCACCGACCTGCGGCCGACCGAGTCGTCCCGGCTGCCCGAGCGGCAGCCCGACGCATCCGCCACCCTCGAACTGGGCGGACAGATGAACCCCTACGTCTGGACCATCAACGGATCACCATTCGGGCAGAACAGCCCGATCGAAGTCTCGCAGGGCCAACGGCTCCAACTCGACGTGATGAACGCAACCATGATGACCCACCCGGTACACCTCCACGGCCACACCGTCGCCCTGCCCAACGGGCTGCGCAAGGACACCGTTCTCATCCCCCCGATGGGAACCACGGCACTGCACCTGCACGCCTCCAACCCCGGGGTGTGGGCTGTCCACTGCCACAACATCTACCACGCCGAAGCGGGGATGATGATCGCCCTGCAGTACCGACAGAACTGACGCTGTGCGACGCCTCAACGCCCCAGCCCGCAGGGCCACCGCATCTGCCACATCCAGGTCTGGTCTGCGACACAGCACAACCCGGACCACCGCTGCCGCCGCGCCGCGTCGCGCCCACCGCGAGACATCCCGCGGGTGGCGCCACGGGCTGGCAGCCATGGCCGGCGGGATAGCCGCGATCATCACCATCACAGCATCGACCTCACACTCGATGGGAGTCGCGCTCGCCGACCAACCCCCGACCCGTGTAGCCGCCGCCGACCAGGCTCGGCAGCAGCGGGTGAACGGCAGTGCCGAGCAGCCGCCCACCCCCACGATCGGTGAACTGGTGGCTCAACGCAACCAGTTGCTGGCCCGCTCCAGCGACCGGATCGAAGCCGGCCGGCAGCAGACAGCCCTCGCTGCCCGCCAGGACATCCTCGCCGACGCGGCCGAGAGCGTGGAGGAGGAGGCCGAGCGGCTGCGCAATCTGTCCACCTTCTACTGGCCCACCGACGGCGGGGTGTCCAGCGGTTTCGGCTACCGGATCCATCCCATCTTGGGGATCCGCCGCCTGCACAACGGCGCCGACATCGGCGGCGACTGCGGCCAACCCATCTGGGCTGCCCAGGCCGGCACCGTCACCAAGGTCGCCCCCACCGGCTACAACGGCGGCTCGGGCCGCAACATCCGTATCGACCATGGCGAGATCGACGGCAACGACATCCAGACCGCCTACCTCCACATGAACAAGATCGAGGTCAAGGTCGGCCAGAAGGTGAACAAGGGCGACCGGATCGGCACCGTCGGCACCACAGGACTCTCCACCGGCTGCCACCTCCACCTCACCCTGTACAAGAACGGCCGCGCCAGCGACCCGCTGGACTACATCAAGAAGTAGACCCAGCGCCAACCCCCCGGACCTTGACCGAACGTTGACCGGTTACGCACCTGACGCGAACCGCAGCCGGTCACAGTGGACACCATCCGCACACAACGAGGAGCACACGATGAGCAGCCCCACCCACAACCACAAGACAGCCGAGCAAGACTGGAACAACTACACCACCCGCACCCCAGCACCCGGCGAACCCCAGGATCCCAGCGGACACCACCACCCAGACAGTCACCGAGGCGGAGCCGGGCACGGCGGGCACAAGTGGATGATGCTGCTGATGTGCGCCCCGCTGGTGCTGATCGGGATCTGGGCGCTCGCCTCCGGAGCGGGCGGCGGCGCGCTGATCGGCGGCCTGCTGTGCATGGGCATGATGGTCTTCATGCACCTCGGCATGGGCGGCAAGGGCCACCGGCACTAACGTCCATGGCCGGCATGGGGCGGCAGGCTTGATCGAATCTTGACCAGCCCTGAACGGTCACCGGATCGACCACCGACAAGCTGGACCTCGTGACTGAACCACGCCCACACACCGACCGAGCCGACCGCCGGATCACGTTGGTCACCTCTCCGGGGTGCCACTTCTGCGAGGACGCCCACGTTGTGCTGACCACCCTCGCCGACCAAGGACGCATCAGCCTCACCGTGATCGACGCCGAAACCCCCGACGGCGAGTCCCTCATCGGCCGCCACCGTCCCGCCCTGTTCCCGCTGGTCTTGCTCGACGACGACTTCTTCAGCGCGGGACGACTGCCCAGGCGCAAGCTCGCTGCCACCCTCGGCCTGGCGAAATCGGCGGTCTGATGGGCACCGATCTGCTGTCCACCGGGGGCATCCTGGCCGTTTTCCTCGCCGGCGGGGTCGCGCTGTTCGCACCGTGCTGCATCGTCTTCCTCGCACCCAGCTACCTGGCCGCCGCCGTCAAGAACCGCCGCTGGCGGCTACTGCCGCTCACCTTCGTCTTCGCCGCCGGCCTGGCGCTCGTCCTCGTCCCGATCACGCTCGGCGTGAGCCTCATCGCCGGTGCGATCGCCAAGTACCACGCCGTCCTCTACTGGGCGGGCGGCCTGCTGATGATCGGCCTCGGCGTCCTGGCCCTGTCGGGACGGATGTGGGCGATGCCGTCCATGCTGAAGGCACCCGAGGTCGGCCGCGCCGACACCGCCACCTTCTTCAGCCTCGGTGTGTTCTCCGGCATCGCCTCCAGCTGCTGCGCGCCCGTCCTGGCGGGCGTGATGACACTGTCGGCCATGTCCGGCTCACCGATCGGTGGGCTCGTCCTCGGCCTGGCCTACGTGTTCGGGATGGTGCTGCCACTGTTCGGAATGGCGCTGCTGTGGGACAAACTCCCCAAGGGTGGACAGAGCCGGCTACGCGCCAAGCCCCTCCGACTACGGCTGGCCGGACGGACGCTCCACACCAACACAGTGAACCTGGCCGTGGCGATCGGGTTCACGATCATGGGCGTCCTCGTCATCCTGCAGGCCAACACCACCACCATGACCGGCGGCGACAGCCCGCTCCTGCCAGTCGCCGACTGGCTCACCGACGTGTTCAAAGCCTTGCTCGGCTGGACAGCCCCGATCCCCGAACCCATCCTCGGGCTAGGTCTCCTGGCCGTTGTTGCGGTCTTCGTCATCGCCACCCTGCGAGATCGCAGACGCCCCAAGAC
>DMIX01000202.1 GCA_003451975.1 Propionibacteriaceae bacterium | reverse complement strand
CGTCTGCGCCGTCGCTCCGGCTCACGATTGTGCGGGAGCGCTTGGACGCGTCAAGCCTGCCCTTCGCTACGCTCCGGCGCTTCGCGGTCTTGACCCGCCCCGCGCGCTCCCAGGGATTGGCAATTGCCGGAGCGACGATACCGGACATGCGCCGGAGAGTCTACTTTCTGACTGTCCACTTGACGGGGAAGCTTACGGGCCCAAGTACACGAACGACTGTGGCGGCGTGACTCCAAACTCGCGACTTATGTCCTTCGGCTTCGCGTACTTGTGGGGTCGGCTGATTTCGATGGCGTAGCCTGCTGCCTTTCCAGCGAAGTACTCGAAGAACGGACCACGGTCGATTCCCGCGGAGTCTTTGGTCCGATCCCACAGTCTCGCCGGGTGATCGCAGATGACTCTGGCCACCTCGAATTCTCCCCAGACCTCACAGACTGGAGAGGTCACGTAGACCACCACCGTGGCGACGTCTCGCCCAAAGGCCACACGACGGAATTCGAAACGCTTATCGCCCCGGAAGATCGCTTCCGCGTACACGGGCCTAATCGACAATAAGGCGCGCGTCGGATTTGGAAAGATCGAGGATCTTAACGAACTGGTCGGCCGAGATCCTCTCGAAGCCGCGCGGAGCGGACGAGATGTCTTTGATGATTCCATTGGCGATCAGGTCCTTCAGGGTGGGTCGCTTGGGGAACGAGTAGGCATACAGGAATCCGACGATGAACGGCCGCATGTTCGGCCGATAGTTCCAGAACTCGCGTAGCCCGTCGTCGGTGAATACACTCCGCTTCCTGCACAGCCGGATGAACTTGTCCTCGCTGTCTATGTCATGGTGCACGAAGTCGACAAGCCCGAGTGTCGTAACGACGCCCTGGTAGTAGCCTCCGGTCCGATAGAACACGATCACATCGCCTGGCTCTACCCCCCGGTAGATCGAGCGCGAGATATAGACCTTCTTGATCGCGTATCGGTGGGGAAACGGATCATCGAATTCCTCTGCTTTCTCCGTCTTCAAGATCGAATCTGGCAGGAGGTCCGTGTGGTACTCGGGCCGGATCGGGACCAGGAAATGGCGCGCCGAGCGGCTGACGAACGGGAATGTCTGCTTGGGATCGGCCGTACGGAACGCAGGGTGGAAAGGCCGAACATACACCAGTTCATCGCCGTAGGAGTTCCTCTTGATTCCGTGACGCAAGAATCCAAACTCTTCGAGCATACGTACCAGAGCGCGCTGCTCCACCGTTCGGTCGAACAAGGTCACGTAGATCTCATCCACCCTCTGGCGAAACGCATTGTCGAAGATTACTGTCAGGAACCTTTCGCCAAGCCTGAAGCCGTTCAGATCCGCCTTCAGAGTCCCAACCTTCAGGCGACGACCAGGAGGGAAAGGTGGTACAACGTCGGAGTAGACCTCCTCGGGTCCTTCAACCTTCAGGTAGAGAAAGGCCAGCATTGTCTCGCCGCTGACATACACATAGGCGGGCTCGTCGCTCTTCCTTTCGAACCAGTCATCGAACGCTTCGCCTCCGTAGTCTCGCCGCAGGCTGTCGAAGAACGGCTGAGAAACGTCTAGTTGTCCGAAGAGCTGTTGCTTGAGCGACAGCACCTTATAGTCGACGAGGGCAGGATTTTCAGCGTTGACCTTTTCGAGGAACCCATCGATCGTGAAGACTCGATCGCCGATCCCTAGAATTTCCGCTTTCCGAGCGACGCCTTTGTCTTCACTGATGATGTAGTCGACGCGCCCGGCATGGAGCTCGTTGAGCAGCCGGGAATCGTTTCGGGAGTTGTCATCGACATCAGCATCGATGAGCGTCTGGACACCTTCCGCGATCGGCGCAAGAGTCTTTAGGACTGCGTAGGACTCGAGTTTCGTGGCGAAAGTCCTACGCACTCCAGGGTCGGCGTGCTTGGCTATCTCCTCAAGACTAATCGGGTGAGCGACCTTTCGATGACCGAGCCTATCGAGCCAGCTAAAGAGGAGTCCGATGCCCTCATGGACGACCGCGGCCGCTTCGCGATGGATCAGAATGTTCGTATCAAGGAGAACCCGCGTCGTCACTTCGCCTCCTCGATCAGCCGTCTCAACGCTGCGGCGTGGATGCCGGCCGCCTGCGCGGGCTCGCCATGTCCAGCCACGGTCAACAGGGGAATCCCCAGCTCGGAACAGACGAGAGCGGCGCGGCGCTCTTCGCCTCGGTCGAGTGCCGCAATCGCCGCAGAAGGCGGTGCGGTGCCATCCCGCCGAAGAAGTCGGCCATGGACTGTTTCGAGGTCGGCTTCGACCAATAGCGCCGCGATCGGTCCAATGACCATCATCACTTCTTGTGGCACGTCTACCACCTGGTCGCCGGACCCGAGCAGGCAAAAGTGCCCATCGAGAATGATTGGCCGCTCGCCGTGACTCTGGGTGATTCTACGCCGGTATGCCTCGAGGCCGTTCAGGAGATGCGCTTGGTTCGCGGGGACGTCAATAACTGTCTTGAGACCAGGACCAGCAGCCGGCGGACCTTCCACTCCTGCGGCCTCCCTGATC
Organism: Propionibacteriaceae bacterium; assembly: GCA_003451975.1. GTDB lineage: Bacteria > Actinomycetota > Actinomycetes > Propionibacteriales > Propionibacteriaceae > Propionicimonas. The sequence goes on along the minus strand of DMIX01000202.1, from coordinate 1,791 downwards.
AGCGCTCCAGCTGTAACGTGCGATCCACCGATCAGGTTCGCCAGCGCTTTGCTGATCTCGCTCTTCCCAGCGCCGTGGATTCCGGAGACGAAGATAATCGGTTGGCCCATCGCTTCTCCCGACACGTACTGGCCCGGTGGCCGTTTTCGGAAGCCTCAAGTCATTACGTTCGGGCCAGATTGTCGGCGATACGGGCCCATTCAACAAGACGGACCGCGATGACACACCACGAGATTCGCGGGGGCCCGCTCCCCTGACACGTCCGCCGGTCCTCAGCGGGATTCGCCCTGCGTCGCCTTCGTCGCATTTCGTCTTAGGCCAGTCTTAGGCCACTTCCAGTCGTAGAACATGTTGAATGTGGTAACAGGTGGCGATCTCCCCTACCACCTCCGGCTCGTGAGGGAGCTCATACGTGATCGCTTTCGGGCGGTGCGGTGTACGTCCCGATTCCGCGATGCTGCCTGACGTTTAGCGCCTTCCACAAAAGGCCAGGGTGAGTACGGACAATGTTCTGCAGCCGGTCGTCGTCTGTGAGCGCCTCCGGCGCGACCTCACCGTTGCCGTTCAGGCGCTCGAGGAACTCCCGTTCCCGATCGGCCAGCGGCAGAACCCTCGACAGCAACTCGCGGCAGTCGGACACGAGCGCCTGCGTCCACTGCGCAAGTTCGCTCCGACGTGGCGTCTCTTGCCCGCGGAGAAGCGGAACCAGCTTCGAGTCGGCCTCGGCTACATCGATGGTGACATCGTCCACGGACACGGTACGCCAATCCTTGCGGCTGATGCCGCCGTAGACAACGAAGGCGAGCCTGAGCTTCGCAGGCTCGAGGCCCGTGACACGGAGCAGCCGGCTCGCGTCGAATACGTCGCGACTGGCCGCCCGCGAGAGGAGCGCCGCCAGCTTGCCCGCGGCGAGCTCGTGGATGTCGACAACGGGGATGTCTTTCGCCTGGATAGTCCCCAGAGGGTGCGAATCGACACGCGCCACGGGCCACAGCGGCGCGCGGAGCATAAAGTTCACGTCCATCTCCAGGCTGCCGGTTCCACCGGCCGCGCGGTTAAATGACAGCCGCCACTTGCCGCCGGCGTGATCCGATGGCACTCGACGGGGCTGGACGCCCACACGGCCGCATACGGCTTGCAGCGCCTGCTCGATCTTTGGACGTTCGGCGAGCATGCCGTCGCGATCCACGGCGCCGATGTAGTTCAAGTCGATATCGACGGACAGGCGCGGGACGTTGGACGTGAACAGATTGAGCGCCGTCCCGCCCTTGAGCGCCATCCGATCCTTCAGGAACGGGTGGCTACGAATGGTCTCGAGCAGTCCGAGAAGGAGAATCACCTTCTCGAGAGGCTCCGTCTGAAAGCCAGTGGCGCCGGCGTCGCGCCCCAGGTCGGTCGCGGTGAGTCTCATGACACCTCTGCCCATGTGCGTCCGAGTACATCTGCGGGCACGATGAGGTTCCAGGAGGCCACCAGTGTCCCCGGCTTGCGATCGGCGTCGAGGTATCTGGGCTGCCGTGGCCGATGTTGGCGCAGCCGATCGAGATGCGCGTCCTCGACCATCAGTGCTTCACGATGCTGCTCCAGGAAGAACCCCACGCGGGCGGTCGTCAGCGCCGATCCGAGCCTCAGGGTGTACGAGATGACGGCATCGAGATCGAAGAACTCGACCATCTCCAGCGAGCGCCAGATTTCTTCCCAGCCGCCTGCGCTCGCTGGAGCGTGGAGCACATCTACCAACGTCCGTTCCAGCCTCGTTACGCGGACGACTCCGCCGCCGTGGCGCTGCTC
>DMIX01000306.1 GCA_003451975.1 Propionibacteriaceae bacterium | reverse complement strand
CCCACGGACTTCTTCACTCCGCAAGGCAAGCTGAAGGTGGTGTTGTCGCGGTCCCACCGGCCGCTGATCGACCATTCGAAGCTCACGCCCTTGGAGCAGGCTCGCGCGAACTCCGCCCGGTTGCTGGAGCGGGACTTCGGGCGACCGGTCACCAAGCTGTTCGCCCATGTGCCTTTTGCGCAGTCGAAGGCGCTGGCCGCCGAGGTCTCAGCGACCTACGCCGAAGAGATCGCCACCACGGTGAGCCACCCTTTCCGTTGTGGCGAGGACTACGTCATCACCTCCTGGCTGTTCCTCTACACCGCGCTGTTCACCGGACGGGCAGTGCCCTCCGCTCTCACCTTCGCCTACTTCAATGTTGCTCAGGAAGAATCGCGGCGTCGGATGGCCGCCTGGGATCGCTTCGCCGCGGCTGCGGTGTTGTGCGTGAACGACTCCCCGGATCAGACCTCCGAAGAGCACTCCGCGACGCTGGAGGCTTGGCTGAGGCAGCTCTACGCGGTGCCGACGGCCTATGAACTCCCGGGCTCGACACCGGAGGCCTGACGCCGAGCGAAGCAGGCTCCACTGGCGCCGGCGATCACCTCGCGAACGCGCTTATCAGCCTCTCGAACTGGTACGCTGCGCACGGTCTGCGGCGCGGGCATTTTGCCGTGACGACTTCAACGACGGAGGTGGACGGTGGGTGCTTCTATCGCCCCGGGAGCAGATGTCGACGAGCGTGCGATCATCGGTGATGGCAGCAAGATCTGGCATCTGGCGCAGGTGAGAGAAGACGCAGTCCTCGGTGAGGGTTGCATCATTGGGCGCGGTGCCTATATCGGCACCGGGGTGCGGTTGGGTGACAACTGCAAGGTCCAGAACTATGCGCTGGTCTATGAGCCTGCCGTGCTCGGCGATGGAGTGTTCATCGGCCCGGCAGTGGTGCTCACCAACGACACCTACCCGCGTTCGATCAATCCTGACGGTTCGCTGAAGAGCGCCCACGACTGGGAGCCTGTCGGTGTGACCATCAAGACCGGCGCCTCGATCGGAGCCCGCGCCACCTGCGTGGCCCCGGTGACGATCGGCGCCTGGGCGATGGTGGCCGCAGGAGCTGTCGTCGTCAAGGACGTGCCTGACTACGCCTTGGTGGCTGGCGTTCCGGCGCGCAGGCTCGGCTGGGTCGGTACTGCTGGCCAGCCGCTGCGCGAGGAGGGCGGCTATTGGGTCTGCCCAGCCACCGGCGAGCGATACATCCAGAACGATTCAGATCAGTTGGAGAAAGTGGAACAGTGAGTGTCGAAATGATCCCGGCGGCGAAACCGCTCGTCGGTGAATTGGAGCGCGTCGCCGTTGACCGGGTGCTGGCCAGCGGAATGATCGCCCAGGGCCCAGAGGTCGCCAAATTCGAAGCAGAGTTCGGTGACCAACTCGTTGGTGGCACGGAGTGCGTCGCCGTCTCCTCCGGGACGGCAGCTTTGCATGTGGGGCTACTCGCTGCCGGCATCGGGCCCGGCGACGAGGTCATCGTCCCCAGCTTCACCTTCGCGGCGACGGCGAACTCGGTGGCCCTGACCGGTGCGACGCCAGTCTTCGCCGACATCGAACCGGATTACTTCTGTCTGGACCCGGCCTCGGTGCGGGCGTCGATCACCGAGCGGACCAAGGCGATCATGCCGGTCCACCTCTACGGCCATCCGGCCGACATGGGGGCGTTGAGCAGCCTGGCTGACGAGTTCGGCCTGGTGCTGTTCGAGGACGCAGCGCAGGCCCACGGCGCGGCGATCGACGGCAAACCCGTCGGTTCGTTCGGTGTTTTCGGTGCCTTCTCGCTGTACCCGACCAAGAACATGACCTCCGGCGAGGGCGGCATGGTCTCCACCGGATCGGCGGAGCTGGCCCGCAAGGTGCGCCTGTACCGCAACCAGGGCATGGAGCGGCGCTATGAGAACGAGGTCATCGGGTTCAACCTGCGGATGACCGACGTCCATGCCGCCATCGGACGGGTGCAACTGGGCCACCTGCCGGGATGGACCGCGCAGCGCCAGGCCAATGCCGCTTTCCTCGACCAGAACCTGACCGGGGTCGTGACGCCGAAGGTGCGCGCTGGATCGACCCACGTCTATCACCAGTACACGATTCGGGTGGCCGGCGATCGCGACGGCTTCGTCACTGCCCTCCACGATGAATACGCGGTGGGTTCTGGCGTGTACTACCCGATTCCGAACCACCGGTTGCCATCACTGAAGCACTTCGCACCGGGCTTGGAGTTGCCGGCGACCGAGGCTGCCGCGGCGGAGGTGATCTCGCTGCCGGTGCACCCGGCGCTCAGCGAGGCCGATCTGACGCGCATCGTCGAGGCGGTCAACGCGGTCGCGAAAGCGGGGGCCTGAGCCATGGCGACTTTGCGAGCCGGAGTCATCGGTATCGGTGCGATGGGACGTCATCACGCCCGAGTCCTGCGAGAACTGGACGGCGTCGACCTGGTCGCCGTCGCTGACCCCGGCGGTGACCGTTTCGGTGCCGCGCCGGGCTATGAGATCGGCAGTTCGGTGGACGATCTGATCGCCGCCAAGCTGGACATGGCTGTTGTCGCCGTCCCGACCGCCTTCCACGAGGAGGTCGCGGTGGCCTTGGCAGGCGCCGGTGTGGCGACCATGATCGAAAAGCCGGTCGCGGTGTCGGTGGCTGCCGCAGAAAAGGTCCGGGATGCTTTCCGAAGGGCTGGGGTCTTCGCGTGTGTCGGCCATGTCGAGCGGTTCAATCCGGCCGTCGCCGAGTTGCGCAAGCGCATTCAGGCCGGCGCGCTGGGCGAGATCTACCAGGTCTCCACTGATCGCCATAACCCGTTCCCCAACCGCATTGCCGATGTCGGTGTGGTCAAGGATCTAGCGACCCACGACATCAACACCGCGCAGTGGATCGCTGGCAGTGACTATGTCAGTGTGGCCGCCCACATCGCCTATCGGGCCGGGCGTGAGCATGAGGACATGGTCAGTGTGAATGCCATGCTGGCC
>DMIX01000424.1 GCA_003451975.1 Propionibacteriaceae bacterium | reverse complement strand
GTCTGGCTACCAGTGGTCGTGGTGCGAGGGCCGGTGAGGAGGCCGTAGACGCCCACGCCCGCCAGCAGGAGCAAGACGACGCCCGCGGCAAGAAGGACGGCCAGGCGACGGCGTGAACGAGGATCGGGATCGGCAGAGTTCATGCCTGCCAGGTGCACCAAGAGCACCCACGCTTCAGCTCAGAGGGCGCGGAGCAGCGGTGGTCCTGGTTCCTCGTCGGGGGTGCGGGCGGCGCGCAAGTCGTCGGCGAACCGGCTGGTGCCTTCAGCCGTGGTCAGGAAGTTCTCGACCTGCTCGTCGGTGAGGTGGACGGCCAGGTCGTCAGCGTCGTAGTGGGTCCACCAGCCGGCCAACTCGCCCCAGGTCTGCACGAACGCCCGCACCGGGTAGCGCACCGGCTCTCCCTCATCGCCCGCGACGGGCAGGGAGCGCAGCGGGGTCCGCTTGCCCTTCTTGCTCGCCTTCGCGCGAGCAACCGCCGCCTCGGCACGGGCCTGCAACTCAGCCTCACGCCGATGCCTGGCGGTGGCATCCGTCTCGCGGATCGTCTGGTAGATCGGATGCACGTGGTCGCCGGCCTCGATCCGCTCCAAACCGGCGGCCGCCTCCGCCCGCAAGGCTTCGGGCTGGGTGGTGTCGGCGGCGACGGCTTCGAGGTAGCCGATCTTCTCCAAGGTGGTGTGGGACGCGCCGCCGGGAATCATCGCCGCAGCCTGTGCCCGCGCCTCACCAAGCGCACTTGACGGTCCCGCAAACTTTGCGGGACCGTCACTTCCCGGCTGGTTCTCGCTGCTGAACTGCGTCGCCGACTTCCGGCGGGCGGCGTCCTCGGCGAACAGCTGCTTCAACTCCCGATACAACCCGGCAGCTTCCAGCTGGCTGAGCGGCTTGTGAAGGGTGTTGTCGTCCTGCTCGGCGAGGAGCTGCCCGAGCCGGTCGGACAGACCGCCACGGACCCACACGTTGACGGTGCGCCAGCCCAGCTGTCTGATCGCGGCCAGGCGTCGCGCCCCGCAGATGAGCACACCGTCGATGGTGATCGTGATCGGCTGCAGGAGCCCGTCGCGCTCGATGGACGCCGCCAAAGCGTCGATGTCGCCCAGGTCGACGCGGTGCCGATGCCCGACGAGGATCGACTCCACCGTCCGGTCGAGCTGGATGCTCCCGATCTGCGCCTCAGACATCACTCGCCCCCACGTCCGACGGGCGCGGCGAGCGCGAGGGCGAGGATCAGGTCGTCGTCGCGCAGCAACACATCCAAGGTCTCCCCGACCAGGAGCCGCAGCAGCACCCCGCGCCCGGCACTGGTGGCCCGATAGGCAGGGTCCGGGTTCCCGAGCAGCGCCTTCAACAGCACGTTCCAGGAGCGACGTGGCAGGTCGAGCAGCGCTCGGACGTGCCGGTCGCGGCGCAACGCCTCAGCGGCAGCCTGACGGCTGCCGGACTTCATCAGCGCACCGCACACATGCTCGACCGACGCCCGCGCCACATCCGCGGGCCAACCCAGCAAACCCAGCAGCACCGTCGCATCCTCGGCCGCCGACGTGGCCGAGCGGCAGGCCTGCCCCGACCCCAGCTCCTCACTGGAGTCCGGCTCGCCGGGATCGTCGTGGGGATCGGTGGTGTGGAACGCGGGATGGTAGTCGGCCAGAGGAGTGTCTCGGTCGCAGAACCGTTCAGGATCGTGGAACGCCGAGACATGCGCACGGCGCGCCTGATGCACCGAGCACAGCAGACCTTGGGCCCGTTCCTCGTACACGCAGGTGATCCGCACGGCGTGGGTGATGATCGCCCACGGATCGTTCGCCTCCCGGGTCGAGCGGTACTGCATCGCGTCGAACGCCGCCGTGACCGCCTCCCACGTGTCCAGCTTGTGCTTCCTGGCCAGAGCCGCGTACTTGTCGGCAGCGAACTCCATCAACGCCCGCGCGACCGGGTCATGCACCCAGGCGTCCTCGCCGCTCTCGAAGAGGCGGTTCAACAAGGCGCGTAGGCCCTCGCCGGTGGTGAAGTCCTCAGCCCCGAACGCCGTCGCCTCGGCAGCCGCGGTAGCGGTGGTTGTGCTGGTGGGTGTGGTCATGATGTAGGCACCTCCTGGCAGACAGGTGCGCACCCGCTCCCACGAACGCGTTCCCTTTCCTGCCGATGCCCTGGCCATGACCTGTCACCGTCAACCCATCCCGACCCCGGACCGCACCGGAGCCGACCGCGACGAGCCGTGCCGACCGAACGCCGAGACCGGAGGCAACCTACGCACCCGCTCACCGAGGCGACGCATCCCCGCCCCGAGCGGGGCTCGGGCGCGCCGGGACAACTCGGTCTGGAAGTCGATGCCCCGTCCCGCGGCGGTCGCAGAATGCCGGACCATCAGATCGGTCGGGCGCACCCACTCCACACCCCGACCCCGAACAAGCGCATGGCGCTTGTCGTTACGGGCGACCTGGGCAGCCCGCACCGCCTCCGGCGTCGTAGCCGCCACCGACTCGGGACGCTCATCCGACGCTTCCGGGCGCTCGCCGGCTGGGTCGGTGACCGTCGGGCGCAGGTCGTGGTGGTGGGTGTCGTGTTCGTTCATAGGGTCGTCTCCTCCCGCTCGACTGCGGCGTCATCATTGGTGTCGGGAAGGTGCGCCGCGGCGAACCATCTCCCCACAGTTGCCGGATGCACCTGCACCTCGCGGGCAATCCGCTTGTTCGACCAGCCCGCGGCCCGCAACGCCGAAGCACGAGCCCGGCGATCAGAACGACCAGCGGTTTCATACGAGGCTAAGGACAACTCCCGCTCATCGGCCAAAGGTTCAGAGGCAACGGACAACAACGACTTTGAGTGGACAACACCCTGCGGTCCGGCATACACCTCGGACAGCATCTCCGGGATCTCGGACAACACCTCAGGCTGCCCCGGCAACTCCTGTGGGAAGGTGCGGGTGAGGATCACGGTGAGATGGGTGATCGCCAGCAGCACCACCGGCGGTACCGCGGCCACCGAGGCAGCCAGCAGGCCGGGCACATCGGCGTCCGCAGCGACCACAGCGTGGATCGCATTCGCCGTCACCGACACCAGCGCCCCGCCGACCAGCAGCGACCAGGGATACCAGGCTGAGCGTTGCCCAGCCAGCGCCACCACCGCGACCGTCGCCACCACGATGATCCCATCAACGATCAACGGCCACGCCCACGCCTGTCCCCGGTCGACCCCGGAACGCGCCGCCAGATCGGCGAGCGCGGTAAAGCTCAGCCAGAACGCACCCAGCGCGATGAACACCGTCCCCACCACTGCGGTGCGCCCCGCCCACTGCCTACCGGTCGTCTTCATCACAGCCTCCGCCCACCCATGCCTGGGTTCGGGGCGTTGGCTCGCTCGAACCAGGCGCCGCCACCGAGGCCGGGGCCACCGGCTTCGGGCGCGGGGTGCGCGATCCGGTAGGCGGAGCGCACCGTGGTGGCGATCTCGCGTTCGCCCAGCCCGGCCTGGCTGGCGGCTGCGCTGAGGACATCGAGCGCATCCGAGGCAGAGACATCACTCTCGGCCAAGCGGCACGCGGCCCAGAACAGCCCCCGGTTCCGCTCACCCTCACCACGCCCAGCGACCCAGAACGCCAGCCGGTTCATATCCGCCAACCGCACCAACCCACGACCCTGCCGCACGACCGGTCCCGGACGTGGATCGAGGAAGTCCCGCAGCCGACGCGAGTCCAGCGCAGCGGCAGGCTGGTCGCCGACATTGACGACCTCGTAGCGGATCGGGACACCGCCGACGATGCGAACCGAGGGCGACACGATGATGTACCCGCCATCACCCCGGAAGTCCACCCCCGCACGAGCGGCCTGCCATGACCGCTGCTCGACCCCCGCCGTCGCAGCGAAGTAGGCGTGCAGGCCACCCGTCGGGGTCTCCACCAGCAGACCCCAGCCATCGACGAGCCCGGCTCGCTCGGCGCGGGCGAACGCTTGCCGCCCATCAACCGGGCCATGCACGTCCACATCCACCACGACCATCCCCGACACCACGCCAGTCGGGACACCCAGGTTCGCCTCCGGAGTCCGCGACCACCACGCCTCGACCCGGCCGATGTCGGTGGTGGCATCGTGGAACCCCCGCGTCGTGAGCGGACGCTTCCCACTCGGCTGGCAGGGGAACACCGGCACCCCCACCTGCGCGAGATGCCGGGCCGACGCCGCCAGCGTCGAAGCACCACTGGCACGCAACAACGCCCTGGTGAAGTCGGCACGCGCGGGCATCACAACCCCCGACCCGCCACCACCGGCACCCTCGCCGCCGGCCGATGCTCCGACGGCGGCGGCACATGCAGCGCCTTCGGCTCCGCAGTGGGAACATCACGCGCAAGACCAGGCGGCGTGCCATCGGCGACCTGGAACGTGTCCAGCTGGTCGAGGATGCCCAGCGCCGTCCTCCGCACCCGCTCACCGGTCGCCTTGACGACCTCCACAGGTTCAGCGTCCTTGACCGACGACGCCCACCCCGCCACATACGGAATCGTGTAACCACTGGTATCCAACCCGTGCGCAGCACCGACCATCAACGCCACGCTCTCGGCCTCCACCTCACGAACACCCCGATGCTGGCGAGCGTCCTCATCCTTGGGGTCGTGCATCAGCACATGCGCCAGCTCGTGCGCCAACGTGGCGATCTGATTGACCTCCGTCACATCGGTACGCACCGATACCTGCCGAGCGACGTAGTCGGTCAGGCCGTCCGCGCCGCCGATCCGCCCGTCATCCGGGACACGCAGCACCTCGAACCCCAACGCTTCGACCTGCATGGCCAGGCCATCCCACAGTCCCTGCGGGGCTTCGCCGTCCAGCAGCTTCGGTGCGAGTGGCTCAGGGATCGGATCGCCCTCGGTCTGCGTCACGTCCCACACATAGGCGGGCCGAGCGCCCACCATCTTCGTGCGCACTACCTCGTTGACCTTGTGCTTCTCGCGCGGACCCAAACGACGCCACGACGACGGATCACCAGGATTCGACGAGGCGAACCGGCCGGTCACCGGAGCGAAGATCATGTAACCCGGCTGGCCCTTCTGCACCTGCTGGCCAAGCTGCTGCCACTGCCGATACCCAGCCACATACGACGGCACCGGCCCGGGCACCCGGCCAGCCTCGAACGCAGCCTCGTGCTGAACCCAGATCAGCAGCGCGTTGTTGAACGAGCGCGATCGGAACCGGGCCGCGAACGCCAACGCGCGGGCCCAGTCCCGCCCGGAGACCAGCGTCTCCACCGCGCCAGTCAGCTTCTCGTGCAGC
>DMIX01000330.1 GCA_003451975.1 Propionibacteriaceae bacterium | reverse complement strand
ATCGAGAAGCCACTCCCGCAACTCGATCAGGCGCTCGACATCAAGCGCGGCGTAGTTGAGCCAATCCTCAGGGATGGGGCGGCGCGACCAATCTGCTGCCGAGTGTTCCTTGGCCAATGAAACGCCCAAAGCGGTTTCCATCAGACCACTGAGGTTCACATGGGGCAGATTGAGCAGGCGCGCGGCCAACTCGGAGTCGAACAGGGATTGTGGCAGGAACTGCACCTCGGCCAGACAAGGAAGATCCTGACTCGCCGCGTGCAGAATCCACTCCGCGTCGGCCAACTCGTCAGCGAAGGCGGAGAAATCGGAACGAGCGGCGCTGCCTTCGAAGGCCACCGGATCGATGAGGTGGGTCCCCGATCCGGTGCGCCGCAGTTGGATCAGATAGGCCTTGGCGGAATATCGATAGCCCTGAGCCCGCTCGGTGTCGATCGCCAGCGGGCCCGTGCCTGCTCGCAGGGCGCTACGCGTCGCGGTAAGAGCCTCGGGAGTATCGACGACGGCGGGAACGCCATCGGCGGGGGCCTGCAGAACAGGCAACTCGACCGGGGTTTCTTCGGCTTCGGTGCTCACACCGACCATCCTCCCGTCCGCCTGGGCGCGATCGGCACCACACCGTCGGGCAGCGGAGGTAGACCGGCGGCCAGACCCAGCAACTGCGCCCAAGCTTCCAGGTGCGCTTCGGCTTCGGCTGGGGTTTGAATGATGGGGGTCCAGGATGCGCGCAGTTCGACCTCGGCGCGTGCACCGTCATCGGCGATACCGCCGAAGGATTGACTCGACACCGCCGTCACGGTGCCACTGGGGGCGCGATAGTCGGCGTGCTCGCGATCTAGGGCCTCGATGAGCCAAGACCAGCCCACCTCGGTGAGCAGCGGATCGGTCACCATTTCCGGGTCGATATCCGCGCGCACGAAACTCACACAGCGGAAATCGCCATCCCAGGAGGCACTTCCCGCCGGATCATGCAACAACACCAGACGTCCGCTGCCCAAGTCGTCCTCACCGATGACCACATCGGCACTGATCGCTGCTGCGAACGGGGCGATCTTCTGAGGAGCGGGAATCTCATCAACACTGAACTCCGGGCGCCACGTTCTGGCGAGCATGATCCGCACGACTTCGGCGAACAGCTTCGGTGCCACCTGCTCCCGACCTGCGTCCACCGAATGAGGGTAACCTCCGGTGCGGCGTGCATGGCGCTGGCGCGCCGGAAGCACTACTCGGGGTCGGGCTCGAAGTCGAGGCACACCGAGTTGATACACCACCGTTGATCGGTGGGGGTGTCGTAGCCTTCGCCACTGAAGACGTGGCCCAAATGAGAGTCGCAGTTTGCGCAGCGCACTTCGGTGCGCGCGGGCCCGGGCAGGCTGGTGTCGGTGAGTAACCGCACCCGATCCCCGGCGGCAGCGGTGTAGAACGACGGCCACCCGCAGTGAGAGTCGAACTTGTGCTCGCTACGGAAGAGCTTGGCTCCGCAAGCGCGGCATCGATAGGTCCCCACCCCGTGGTGGTCGGTGTACTTTCCGGTGAAGGGGGCCTCGGTGGCGGCCTCGCGCAATACCCGGTACTCCAGCGCATCGAGTTGGGCCCGCCACTGTTCTGGGGTCTTGATCACTGTGGGCTCCACGACCTGTTCCTCCTTGACTGACCTCTCGACAAGCTTAGGCGCGAGTGCCTCGGGGACACGATCAGAGCAGTAGCAATACCACGGGCGGGCGGTTCTGCCTGCGTTCGGCGGTCGGCTGCGTCAGACTTGTGGCCATGAGCGCCAAGAAGAAGACCGAGCAGTCGCCGACTGCCCCCTTGTCGACGTTGCTGCGGTTGCCGCAGGGACCCGTGACGATGGCCGATTTGGACCCTGCGGCGATACCGGGGTATCCAGGCAATGGCAAGAAGGACGCCGCGCAGCGCACAGAGGCGCTCGGCGCCGAGTTGTCAGAGTTGCAGGAGCGGCTCTTCGCGGCTGGCCGGACTGATCCGACGAATGCGCCGAGTGTCCTGGTGGTGCTGCAGGGCATGGATACCTCCGGCAAAGGGGGAGTGGTTCGTCACGCAATGGGCTTGGTGGATCCGCAAGGGGTCGCCCTGGCGTCATTCAAGGCGCCCAACGCCGAGGAGCGCCGCCACCACTACCTGTGGCGAATCCGCAAAGTCCTACCGGAGGCGGGCAAGATCGGCGTCTTCGATCGATCCCATTACGAGGACGTGCTGGTGGTCCGCGTCGATCAGTTGGTCCCGATGGAAGTCTGGGAGAAGCGCTACGACGAGATCAACCGTTTTGAACAGCGCCTGGTCGACAGCGGCACCACCCTCATCAAGTGCATGCTGAATGTGTCCTTCGAGGAGCAGAAGAAGCGGTTGCTGGCTCGATTAGACGATGCGTCGAAGTACTGGAAGTACAACCCGTCGGATGTGGACGCTCGATCGAAATGGCCGGCCTATCAGGAGGCCTACGCGGCCGTGTTGGAGCGGTGCAACACCGACGCAGCGCCGTGGCATGTGATTCCCGCGGATCGGAAGTGGTATCGCAACTGGGCGGTCGCAGAACTGCTGCGCGAGACTCTCGCAGGGATGAACCTGGGTTGGCCGACCGCAGACTACGACGTGGCGGTGGAGCGTCAACGGGTGGTCGAATCCTGACTGACGCGTCACAGACCGCGCAGATCAGGCGCTGACTACGTGGAGCTGCGGTGCGTCGTCTTCCTGCGGCACCTCTTCAGCGATGTCGAAGTCGAGCAGGTCCATGGCCGCGAAGGCGTAGCGAGCCAGCACGAGATCCATGACCTCACGCGCGGCACCGATGGGTTCGCTGACTGCGACAGCACCGAATCGGTAGGCCAAGTCGGATTGAGCCTGGTAGTCCTCGTCGGCGGCGAGGAAGAACGAGCCGACCGCGATGTGACGACGTCCTTGCGTGCGCAATCCCATGATGGCCTGGGCAACCGAAGGACCGCTGTCATCGGCAACAGCGGTCAGGCAGGGCAGATGGTGATGAGTCGACCACTGTCGGGCGCGGCGGGCCAACAGCGCGCTGCCGCGCACATCGCCGGCGCAGGGCGCGGAGAGCACCAGGCCATCCAGTTCGAGGCAACGAGCCTGGCTGAGGGCGCTGCGCAGCCGCTGGTCGAGAATCGTGAGCAGATTGAGTTCGGGCCCCAACGGGCGCCCCAACGCGAAACGGAGGTTGGGGAAACGGGCTTGGGCGCGCTTGGTGATCGCTTCCAGTGGGGCCGAACCCTGGGTGGCGTGGGTGACCTGCATCGGCACCAGAGCAACGTCCTCGGC
>DMIX01000251.1 GCA_003451975.1 Propionibacteriaceae bacterium | reverse complement strand
GTCTTGAGGTGAACGCCGACGATACGGGCATTCTCCTGCAAGCCTTCCTCGTGAATGATGTCCAACACGGTGAGCCCGACGGTGGCCGAGACCGGGCTCCCGCCGGTGGAGGAGAAAAAGTAGCCGCCGGTGCGGTAGGCATCGGCGATCTCCTTGGTAGTGATCACCGCGCCCAGCGGATGGCCATTGCCCATCGACTTGGCCACCGCGACGATGTCGGGGATCACCCCTTGCTGGTGGAAGCCCCAGAACCAGTCACCGAGACGTCCGTACCCGACCTGGACCTCGTCGGCGATGGTCACCCCGCCAACCGCCCGGACAGCCGCGTACACCTGCGCCAGATAACCATCGGGCAGCAGGATGCCGCCGGCGTTACCTGAGATCGACTCAGCGATGAACCCGGCCGGGGCGTGCCCGGACGCGGCAAGCTGCGCGATGCGGGCGGCGGCCTCGGGCCCGTAGTGAGCGGCCTCGGCGTCGCGCAGCCGTCCCCGATAGGAGTTGGGTGCCTCGACGGTGTGCACCCATTCGGGGCGGGTGCTCCGCGCGTTGGGATTGTCGGCCACCGAGGTGGAGACCGCATCGGAGGCATAGGTCCAGCCGTGGTAGGCCTCGGCCAACGCGACGATGTCGCGTCGCCCGGTGGCAGCCATCGCCAACCGGATCGCCAAGTCGGTTGCCTCGGAGCCTGAGTTCACCAAGAACACCTGATCCAGGCCGTCAGGCAGCGTGTCGGTCAAGGCGGCGGCAAAGCGGGGGAGTGCTCCGTAGTGGAAGCGGGAATTGGTGTTCAGCCTTGCCAACTGGCCCGCCACCGCTGCCGTCAGCCGGGGATGGGCATGGCCGACACTGGTGACGTTGTTCACCATGTCCAGGTAGGCCCGGGCGTCGGTATCGATGAGAGTGGCCCGCCAGCCCCGTTCGATCCGGGGCGGGTTGGCGTAGTAGTGCTCCTGAACGCCGGCGACATGGGCCTCGCGCTCGGCCAACAGGTCAGGCGCAGGCTCGGCCACAGTGGGTAGTCCGAACAACGCTGCCGGATCGGTGGTCATCGCCAGCCAGCCGGGTGCAGCGTCGCCGCGCACCAACAACGGCACCTCCCACCCCGGACGCACCAGTTGCACCTCGACACGCCCGCTGATGCGGCCCAGCGTTTCGCCAGCCGTGACGGCGAAGGTCCGCTGTGCGGCCTCGATCTCACCGTGGATGACGAGATCGAAACTGACTCCGGGCAGCACCAGCCGACCGTCGCTGATCTGCACCTGCCCTGCCCACGGTGCCTTGAGCTTGCGGGGACGGCCACTCCACAGCGTGAGTGAGGTCGGCACCGTCGCTGGAATCTCCGGGCTCAGCACCGACGTCTCGATCAACCGCGGCACGCCCCAGGCCGCCGCGCTGAAGTCGGAGGAAGCGGTCAGCCGCTCGGCCAAGTCGTCGGCGAGCCATGCACCGTCATTGGTGGACGCATCGCTCACCCCCAACCCGATCAGGGTTACCGGCTTCTTGGTGAGTCGCTCGCCGCTGATTGCCAGCCGTGGCCGTCTCAGTCCCAGCGCGTCGGTGATCACCGCCGTCATCACCGGCAGCGGCAGCGAGGTGGCTGCGGCGAAGATCTGCCACTCCCGCTCCAAGGCGCTGCTGGCGTAGTCGTTGCTGGCGTCCAGGTCGGCCTGTTGGCGTCCGCTGGCCACCAGCACGGCACCGCGTAGCACCACCAGAGGCCACAGCGCCTCGGCTTCGGCGACGGTCAGTGGACGTAGCTCATGGAAGGCGCGCACCGAGGCCACCACGGTCTCGATCATCGGCCCGGTGTGATGCAGCAGACCGGACACGGTCACGGCCAGCTCGGCCACCCGCCACGACCTCGACAGGTCTCCGAAGTCGATCACGCCATCGGGAAGCCCGTCGATGCCGCGCACCAGATTGTCGTCGGTGAGGTCGAAATGCCCGGCTTGCACCGTGAGCTGATCGGCGAGGGTGGTCACGGCCGCCGCCGCTTCGGCGGTGGCGGCCACCACGGCCTCGCGTTCGGCGTCGTCGCTGATGGCCGGTGCGAGCAATGCCACGACCCGGGCCGCAGACCGCAGATCCCACTGCAGGTTGCGCTCCAGGCCCGGATGCGTGAAATCGGCTAGGGCGAGGCTTATCTGGGCGGCGATGCGTCCCATGGCCGCGGCGACCGCCGGCGACAGCCACGGCTGGTCGACGAAGGTGCCGCCGGGGAGCCACTCCAGGATGCGAGCCACCAGTTGTCCCTGCGAGGTCTCCACCACGGCATGGGCGGGGACGCCGTTGAGACGCAGCGTCCCGGCGACCCGCAGCTCGGGGTAGCGATCGGCGATGTGCTCGGCTGCGGCGGATTGGGCCAGGGCGTCCCGTTCCGGGAAGGCAGGATTGGCCAGCTTCAGCACGCCCGGCGTCGGCCCGTCGATCAGGTAGTTCTGGTCCTGCTGGCTGCCCAACTCGCGCAGCTCGCCGACTGCGCCCAGGTCGGCGGCGAGGGCACCGGCCTGCGCCGGCTCGACGGTGGGTGCGGGCAACTCACCGTGGGCGAAGAAGTCGAAAGGCGCAGTGGGCAACGGCATGGTCACATACTGTCATTTCGACGCCCCGTGGCCCTCGGATGCCCGCGGAGAGGCACTTCGGTAGAATCAGCGCGCAAGAGCCCGGAGGCGAAGCCTCGGGCTTGTCTCACGCAGAGGGGCATCAGATGCCAGGAATTGTCGTGGTCGGAGCTCAATGGGGCGACGAGGGCAAGGGCAAAGCGACTGATCAGCTCGGCGACCGGGTCGATTACACCGTGCGCTATTCCGGCGGCAACAACGCCGGTCACACCCTGGTGGTCAACGGGGAGAAGTATGCGCTGCACCTGCTTCCGTCCGGCATCCTGAACGACTCGGTGCCGGTGATCGGCAACGGGGTCGTGGTCGACATGGAAGTGCTGCTGGAAGAGATCGACGGCCTGAACGCCCGCGGCGTGGACACCTCCAAGCTGATCATCAGCGCCAACGCCCATGTCATCACCGAGTACCACAAGGTGATGGACAAGGTCACCGAGCGATTCCTGGGAAGCCGCAGGATCGGTACCACCGGACGCGGCATCGGCCCGGCCTATTCGGACAAGATCAACCGGCTGGGTATCCGCATGCAGGACCTGCTGGACGAGAAGATCCTGCAGCAGAAGGTGGTCGCTGCCTTGGAGCAGAAGAACCACCTGCTGGTGAAGGTGTACAACCGGCGTGCCATCGAGGCCGACCAGATCACCACCGAACTGCTGGGCCGCGCCGAGCGGATCCGTCCGATGATCACCGACACCACCCGGGTGCTCAACAGCGCACTGGACCGCAATCAGGTCGTGCTCTTCGAAGGCGCCCAAGCCCATCATCTGGATGTCGATCACGGCACCTACCCCTATGTCACCAGCTCCAACCCGATCGCCGCCGGTGCCTGCATCGGCTCCGGGGTTGGACCGATGCGCATCAGTCGGGTGATCGGCATCGCCAAGGCCTACACCACCCGCGTCGGTGAGGGCCCCTTCCCGACGGAACTGTTCGACGACGACGGCGAGAAGCTGCGCGTCGACGGTGGTGAGTTCGGCACCACCACCGGCCGTCCGCGCCGCTGTGGCTGGTTCGATGCGCTGGTGGTCGAGGCGGCGGTCAGCGCCAATGCGATGACCGACATCTTCCTCACCAAGCTGGACATCCTGTCCGGCTGGGAGAAGATCCCGGTGTGTGTGGGCTACGAGATCAACGGCGAGCGCAC
The DNA here is from genome assembly GCA_003451975.1 of Propionibacteriaceae bacterium. Taxonomy (GTDB): domain Bacteria; phylum Actinomycetota; class Actinomycetes; order Propionibacteriales; family Propionibacteriaceae; genus Propionicimonas. Next base: position 2,104 of record DMIX01000251.1, on the reverse strand, counting down.
CGACGTGCTGCCGATGACCCAAACCGATTTCCACCACGCCCAGCCGATCTATGAATACCTGGACGGTTGGACCGAGGACATCTCGGGTGCTCGCACCTTCGCCGATCTGCCGAAGAACACGCAGGCCTATGTGCATCGCCTGGAGGAGCTGATCAAATGCCGCATCTCCGGCATCGGCGTGGGCCCGTCTCGTGAACAGTCGGTGCTGATCAACGACCTGCTCTGAGCCCCAGCGGCTAGCCTGAGCCCATGCTGCTCAGTGACCGTGACATCCGTTCCCAGATCGAGTCCGGACGCATCGTGTTGGACCCCTGGGACGCCGACATGTTGCAGCCGTCCAGCGTCGACGTGCGGCTCGACCGCTTCTTCCGGCTGTTTGACAACCACAAATACCCCTCGATCGACCCGGCTATCGATCAGCCGGACCTGACCCGGCTGATCGAGGTGTCGGCCGATGAGGCGTTCGTGCTGCATCCCGGTGAGTTCGTGTTGGCGTCCACCTATGAGGTGATCACCCTGCCCGACGACATCGCCGCCCGGCTGGAGGGCAAATCCTCCCTGGGACGGCTGGGCCTGGTCACTCATTCCACGGCGGGCTTCATCGATCCTGGGTTCTCCGGGCACGTCACCTTGGAGCTGTCGAACCTGGCGACCTTGCCGATCAAGCTGTGGCCCGGAATGAAGGTGGGCCAGTTCTGCTTCTTCGGATTGTCGTCACCGGCCGAGCATCCCTACGGGACCGGCGACTACGGCAACCGCTATCAGGGTCAGCGCGGGCCCACCGCCTCCCGGTCTTTCCAGGGGTTCCATCGCACTGACGTCGGCTGAGCGCGACTAGGATCACTGCCGTGAAGGTGCTGGTAATCGGATCTGGTGGACGCGAGCACGCCCTGGCTTGGGCGCTCGGCAAAGACCCGCAGGTGAGTGAGGTGCACACCGCGCCGGGAAATCCAGGGACCGCGGTGATCGGCAGCAATCATCGGCTGGACATCATGGACGGCGCGGCCGCTGCTGCTTTGGCGACCCAGTTGGGCGTTGACCTGGTCGTGGTCGGCCCGGAAGCGCCGCTGGTGGCCGGGGTCGCCGACGCGGTGCGGGCGGCTGGCGTTCCGGTGTTCGGGCCCAGTGCTGCCGCTGCCGAATTGGAGGGCAGCAAGGCCTTCGCCAAGATGATCATGGAAGCCGCCGGGGTACCGACCGCTGCCGCGAGGCTCTGCCTGTCCATGGACGAGGTGGTCGCCGCGCTGGATGAGTTCGGTGCTCCTTATGTCGTGAAGGACGACGGCCTGGCCGCCGGAAAGGGTGTCATCGTCACCGACAGTCGTGACGCTGCCATCGCTCACGCCGCCAGTTGCTCGAAGGTGGTCATTGAGGAGTACCTCGACGGTCCCGAGGTGAGTCTGTTCGCCCTCAGCGACGGCGAGCATGTGCTGGCCTTCGAGCCGGCCCAGGACTTCAAGCGAGTCGGTGACGGCGACACGGGTCCCAATACCGGCGGCATGGGGGCCTACACGCCGCTGCCGTGGGCGCCGGAGGGCCTGACCGAGCAGGTCGTGGCCACCGTCATCCAGCCCACCATCGACGAGATGCGACGCCGGGGCACCCCTTTCGTCGGCTTGCTGTACGCCGGGTTGGCTTTGACCAGCAGGGGAGTGCGGGTGGTGGAGTTCAACGCCCGGTTCGGTGATCCGGAGACCCAGCCGTTGCTCACCCGGTTGCAGACTCCACTGGGTGGGGTGCTGTACGCCGCGGCCACCGGAACCCTCGATCAGCAGCCGCCGTTGGCATGGGGCAGTGGTGCCGCCGTCGGCGTGGTGATCGCAGCGGAGGGCTACCCGGCGTCCCCGCGTCGCGGTGATGTGATCAGCGGGGCCGACCTCGAGGGGGTCTTCCACGCCGGAACCGCCCTGAACGACGAAGGGCGCCTGGTCAGTGCCGGTGGCCGCGTCCTGACCGTGGTCGGCACCGGCACGACTTTGGCCGAGGCCCGTGCTGCCGCCTACGCCAAAGTCGCCCAGGTCGATCTGCCTGGCGGTTTCCACCGCACCGACATCGCCGCCGCCGCATCTTCGCTACATCCCGGTGAAGTTGCTACGTCTGCGCC
>DMIX01000386.1 GCA_003451975.1 Propionibacteriaceae bacterium | reverse complement strand
CGTCTTGCCCTGGCTCTTGTGGATAGTGATTGCCCAAGCCAGCTTGAACGGCAACTGGGTGTAGGTGCCCACCTTCACGTAGCTGAGGCGTCCATCGCCATAGACCGGCTTGGTGATCTCCCAGGTGTGTGGCGTCACGGTGACGGTCTCACCGTCTTGAAGGGCGACGTCCACCGCGGACACGCCATCGTCGTGGTACACACGCATCACCATGCCCAAGGAGCCGTTGACCCAGCGGTTCGCAGCGTCGTTGCTGACCAGCATGACCTGCGCACCGATCTTGAAGCGCAGGTTGGCTGGTGCTTGCGGATCGAACCCCTCCAGATCACCGCGGCNNTTGTCGGCCCGCCGGTTGGTGGTGGTGAGCGTGATCCAGAACTCGTCGCCGGAGGTTTCGAAGTCTGGGCGCACGCGTTGGTTCAATTCGGCTACGACCGGCTCCCCTGCTGCCCCAGTTCGGATGTCGTTGAGCAGCTCGACGAAGCGCTGGTCGCGCTGACGGTAGACCGTCTCCAGGTTGACCACTTCGGTATCGAGGCTGGCAAAGGAGTCCGCGGAGAAGAAGTAGGGCGTGGCGTATCGGGTACGAAAATGCTCGGCCTCGGCATCCAGAACCACCGGTGGCAACTGATAGGGATCGCCAACCAGCACCATCTGGATGCCCCCGAATCGCTCACCACGGCGCGGGCCATAGCGGGCCAAAGCAGCCGCGACGCAATCAAACAGGTCGGCACGCACCATCGACACTTCGTCGATGACCAAGACGTCGAGTTCTTTGAGGAGCTTGCCGTACTTGCCGGGGTAGTAATCCGGCCCCAGCACGTACTCAAGACTCACCGACGCCGGGAAGCTGAACAGTCGATGGATGGTCACACCGTCAACGTTGAGTGCCGCGATACCCGTCGGTGCGGCGACCGTGACTTTCCGGGAAGTGGTGTCAAGAAAATGCCGCAGCAATGTCGACTTGCCGGTACCCGCCTTGCCGGTAAGGAAGATGCTCGCACCGTTGTCCAGCAGCTCCAGGGCTCGGCGGAACTCGTCGTTGAACTCAATGTCACCCACCGCCACGGCTGCATTCTCTCCCACAAAGCACCCGCCGAAAGGGTTGATCCTCCAATTGTGAACCGGGACGCCTGACGCACCCGGTTATCCACAGCCCCTCTTGCTTGAAACGAAGGCAGTTCTCAAGAATCCCATCTCGTCGAGACCCACCCCGTCGACGAGGAGACTCATGAAACACCTGGCCCTTGCTGCCACAGCCGTTGCCGCAGTACTCACGCTCATCGCCGGCTGTGCGTCGCCGACGCCGGCCACGCCGTCCGCGCCGACCAAACAGGTCCACCAACTCTGGAAGATCTCGGCCAGTCTGGTAGGCACGCCGACCATCGTCGACGACACCATCGTCAGCTACGCACAGGCGAGCCATCAGCTTGTGGTGGCAGCCTGGAACCTGGCCGACGGGAAGCTGCTGTGGAGTGCGGATGCGACCACCAGCAGCGAAGCCCCGGGTATCGAACTCGGCGTCACCACCGTCACCGTTAAGGAGAAGACCTTCGTCGCGTTCCTCACCAAATGGACCAACAACACCTGGCCTGGGCTCGTGGTCGCCGACATCCGCACCGGGCCTCGCAAGAAGGACGCACCGCTCGTGATGTGGGCATCGTCGACGCCTCGGGCCTGTTCGGATGGCAACGCATTCTGCGTGCTCGGCTACCGCCCCTTCGCCCCGCGCAAGCAGCTGAATCTGCGAATCGATCCGCTCGCGCCCGCCCTGAAGACCGAACGCTCCGACGGACTGCCGCCCAACTCCCGCCTGTTGGGCTACGACATCTTCGCCACCGAGACCCGACCCCCACACGGCGTCGAACACCTTGGCCGGGTCCAGCACGGCAAGATCACCTGGCAACGTCCCTACACCGATGTGTACGGCAAAGCGTCCAGCTCAGACTACGGGTGGGCGTGGCGTGATACCGATGGCGACATCATTGCCGGCATCGGCTACCCCGAGCTATGCACCTTCACCACGAAAGCCGGCGAGAAGTTCAAGACCTGCGATGACACTCACGGCCGGATGGTCGGCCTGAATCACGACACTGGTGCCACCGTGTGGACCGTGGACGGAGTCGACACCTGCCCCAGTGCCTCCATGCTCGACGCCACCTCTGAGGATCGCATCATCATCTGCCGCAACACCGAGGGCAGTAGCACCTACCGCCTCGAGGACGGCTGGTGGGAACTCCAAAGCCGTACCCGCCGCGCCGAGTTGATCGCCATCAAACACCAGACCGGCGAAATCCTGTGGCACACCGACCTCGGCACCTTCACCGGCACGTCCGAGGATGCCGACTTCGTGTCGTCCGGCGATCACCTGCTGCTCAAGATCAACGACACGACCAACATCTACGATCTCGCCACGGGTGAAGCCACTCCCGCCGATGCCTCTGCGAAGTTGATGTGCGTTCGCGAGCGTTCCCCCCTGAGGCTTCAGCGGCTGGGCGAGAAGAGGCGCTACGAATACAACATCGGTACCGATGTCGAGCCTTGCGACGGGAGGGGTCGCACAATCGCCGACACTGCCGTCGAGTGGGTGCCCGAAGCAGGCATCGACGCCGGCGACGACCGCTGGCTGCTGCCCACTCCTGGCTCCATGACGCTGGTGGAGCTCACCTGAACAGGTCTACCGAGCTGACCCGTCAGCGAGTCCGGGAGAAGTACCAGTCGTCGTAGACCCGTGACAGCTCTTGGTAGGGCTCGCTGACGCCTAGCGGGTTTGAGTTTCGCGGCTCAACGGTGCTCACCGTCTGCGGGCTCCACTCATCGCGCAGCACTGTCACCGTCGACCCATGCAGCACCGCGGCGGCTTGCACACAGGCACCGCGCGCGGTCGCTTCGGGGGCGTCCACGGTGATGACCGGGCTTGCGCAACGATCGGCGATGAACTGCCGGTAGGCCAACGACCGAGCACCACCGCCGACGGCGAGCACGCGCTGCGTGATCGAGCCTCCGGTCAGGGCCTCCAAGTCACTCATGCCGCGAACCATGCCTTGCACCACACCCTCATAGGCGGCCTTGGCCAGGCTCTCCCGGGAGGTGTCTGAATGCAGCCCGGCCAACACCCCAGCAGCACCGGGACGCATCGGGCTGCGCTCGCCATCAAGATAGGCCAGCAACACCGGCCCATCATCGGTCGGCGCACTCAGCGCCAACTGCTCCAACCCAGCCAAGTCAGTGCCGAGCAGGTGGGCGAACTGATTGGTGACCTTGGTGCAGTTCAGCGTGCACACCAGCGGCAGGTAGCTCCCGGTGGCATCACAGACGTAGTCCACAGCCCAGTCGCGATGCTCAGGCAGTTCGGCCGGGGTGAGCACCACTCCGGAAGTGCCCAAGCTGAAGGCCACCTCGCCCTCGCGCAACCCCATGCCCACGGCTGCAAGGTGCTGATCGCCGCCGCCGGGTCCAACCACGGTTCCCGGACGCAGACCCAACTGGCTGGCGACCTCGGGAAGTACCTGGCCGGCAGCTTGTTCAGGTCCGAGCACCTGAGGCATCAGCGAGTCCCAGTCAAGATCGCCACTGATCATCTCCGCCAGCAGGTCGCTGCGGAATCGCCCTTGGTCGGCGGAGTAGAAGCCGGTCCCCGAGGCGTCCGACCGGTCGGTGACGTGTTGGCCGGTCAAGGCGAAGGTGAGCCAGTCGTGCGGAACCATCACCCGGCGAATCCGGGCTAGATGCTGTGGTTCGTTGCGTGCCAACCAGGCCAACTTCGCAATGGTGAACGCTGGATTCAACGGCACGAGCACTTGGCTGACCCACCATTGCTGGTCGTGTTGGGCCAGCAGCCGCTCAACATCAGGGGCGGCAGTGGTGTCGTTCCACAGTTTGACCGGACGGATCTCCTGATCGTGTTCATCGAGAGCAACCAGCCCGTGACATTGCGCACCGACACTGATCGATGCGATATCGCTGGCGCTGATCTGTGCAGCATCACAGGCCGCGGCCAAAGCAGAAGCGAAAGCCTGCCACCACTGCGCAGTGTGCTGCTCACTGACTGGCGGTGTCGTTGCCGGGTGCGGTGCGCGCCCGGTTCCCAGCAGCACCCCGCTGTCGGCGTCGCGCAGCTCAACGGTGCAGGACTGGGTGGAGCTATCTACTCCTGCAACGACAGGCATCGTCTATCGCCTTTCGGATCGCCGATTCAGTCGGCTTCGGGTGTCGGCATTGACTGCAGCGCCTCGGGAAGGCCAGCGAGCTTGCCGACCGCACCCAGTGGGTGGGTGAAGACAACATCAGACCAGCCGTAGCCGCGCATTCGCATCAGGGCGACCGCGAGGCAGTCACCCCACACAGCATGCATCAGTGTCGAGCCCATCGCGATCAGATTTCCCGGATCCACCTGATCATCGACGGTGAAGACTTGCACGTAATCGCTCAACTGCGCCAGTTCCGATTCGGCGTCGCTGGTCAGCGCGACCACCTTCACCCCGCGCTCGCGCGCGCGCCTACTCAAGTTGTTGATCTCATCGGAGGTGCCGCCTTTGGAGATGGAAATCAGCACATCGCCATCGCGCAGCGCTCCCATGGTGCCGTGAAGGGCATCCGAGGGCTGGATGAAAACCGATGGGGTGCCGCACACCGAAAACAGGTGGGCCATCCGTCGCGCGATCGTGCCCGAGGTTCCCGACCCGGTCACGAACACCTTGCCGGCGCACTCGTACAACAGGGCGATGATCTCGTCGGTGACGTCGTCGAATACCGACGCGACGGCCTCCACGGCGGCGGCTTCGATACCGATGCGCTCTGCTGCCAGATCTCGGAATTCCTGGTTCATTCTCTTCGCTTTCTTCTGGTCTCGGACTCAGGCCGCTTCCCAAGCCCGTTGCCGCAAGTCGGGCACGGTCAGGCTTGAGGCTTCGATGGGTTCGCCAGCACAGGTGCCGGCAACGAAAGTCACCACGGTGTCGGAGACCTCCAAGACTTCTTCTTCTTCGCTGGAGACCATCACCACGGCGATGCCCTCCTCATGCGCCAGTTTGCGCAGCAGTTGGTGAATCTCGGACTTGACGCCGATGTCCACTCCTTTGGTCGGCTCGTCCAGCAGCAGCACCCGAGGCTTTTGTGCCAATGCTCGAGCCAGCAGCACCTTTTGCTGGTTTCCGCCCGACAAGGTGACCACCGGGGCGTGGATGTCGCCGCGAATACTGAGGTCATCGAGCAGGCCGCTGGCAACGGCGCGCAGCTCGCGATGGTTCAACAGTGGTCCGCGTTTGAACTTGCCCAGCACCGGCAACACCACGTTGCCGACCGAATCCATGCCGGGCACGACACCGTCGATCTTGCGTTCCTCGGTGAGGTAGACCAGACCGCGTCGTTGCGCATCGGCCGGATTCACCGGACGGTAGGGCTCACCGAACAAGATCACCTCGCCGGCGGTGGCGGGCAATAAGCCGGCCAGGGTGCGCAGGAACTCGGTACGTCCGGAGCCCACCAGTCCATACACGCCCAGGATTCGGCCTTGGCGGGCTTCCAAATCGACACCGTTGAGGTCAGCACCTCGCAGCCCCTTGACCGACAACACCACTGGGGAGTCCGCAGCAGAGGTTGCTGCGGACTCGGCGCGGTCTTCGGAGGTGCGGCGCACCACATCGGAGCCGGCAATGGCCCGAATCACCTCGGTGCGGTCGACTCGATCTGTCGAGCCCTGAATCTGGACTTTGCCGTTCACCAATGCCACGACCTCATCGGAGATGGCGAACAGTTCGTCCAGCTTGTGGTTGATGAAGACGATGCCCAGCCCTTCTTCGGTCGCCAGCTTGCGCACCAGCTTCAGCAGGGGGTCGACCTGGTCGCCTTCCAGGCTGGTGGTCGGCTCGTCCAGCAACAGGAATTGGGCATTGCGGGAGGTCGCGATGGCAATCTCCAGCAACTGCCGCTTCGCCACCGAATAATCCCCGACCTTCCGGGACGCATCGGCGTCGATCTTGAACCGGTCGATCAGCTCCTGGGCCGACCGGGTCATAGCTTTCTTGTCCAACACGCCGCCTTTACGGAGCTCGCGACCCAGGAAGGCGTTCTCAGCGATTGTGAGGTTCGGCAGCAACGACAGTTACTGGTAGACCGTCGATACGCCTGCTTCAATGGCCGCCGCCGGTGAGTGGAAGTTGACCCGGTTCTCACCGAGGATCAGTTCGCCTCCATCGGGGTGGTAGGCCCCCGATAGAACTTTGAGCAGCGTGGACTTGCCGGCACCGTTG
>DMIX01000027.1 GCA_003451975.1 Propionibacteriaceae bacterium | reverse complement strand
GGTGCCGAGATCAGCGACGAGGACAACAGTGACATCAGCGATGTCTCCGATCCCCTGACCCCCGCCCGGCCACTGACGATCGCGGAGTTCACCGACAACTATGGCCCGGCTCATTCGGGCCTGTTGTATGCGGTTCAGTTCTTGGAGGAACAGGTTCTGGCCGCCGGACACAAAGTGCTGCTGGTCGCCCCTGAGGCGAAAGGCCCGAACCCGCATGCGGGCAATCCGAATCGGCGTGAGATCCGATTGCCCAGCGTCCCGATTCCCGGCGCCGGCATCCGACTGAGCATGGGCCAGGACTTCGACTACCGGCTCGCCCAGATGGTGGCCAACCCGCCGGACGTCATCCATATTCACGGTTTGGGCTCGATCGGGCTGCTGGGAATGTGGGTGGCCGAGCGCACGAACCGTCCCATGGTGATCACGTGGCATACCGACCTGGAGGCCTACGCCGATCACTACTGGCATCTGGTGCCGTTACTGAATGCCGCCTACAAGGTTTACAAGCTGCACATGGACAAGCCATCGTGGGCGCAGATCAAGAAGACGCGATTCAAGCGGCCTCGGCGCGGCGGAGCCCAAGTTGACCTGCTGGAGTTGTCGGCCAATATGCTCACCGACGCCGATCTGGTCACGACACCGTCGGACAAGACCGCCAAGCGGGTCCTGGAGATTGCGCCCAATGCCAAAGTGCGGGTAGTCCCCAACGGCACCGATGCGCTGCCCGAGTTGCCTCCGATCAGCAAACACCGCGGACCGCGGCTGCTCTATGTGGGCCGGATCTCGCTGGAAAAGGGCATCGGCCTGATGCTGGATGCCTTCGAGCTGGTGCGCGATCAGATCCCCAATGCCGAACTGATGATCGTCGGCGACTGGAAGAGCACTCCCCCGAAGCTGCGCCGCAAGCTGCAGCGGGCCTCCCGCTTCGGCGGCGTGAAACTGCCCGGGCAGGTGCCGCGGGAGAAGCTCGGCGCCTACTACGCCTCCGGTGACGCCTTCGTCTTCGCCTCGCTCACCGACACTCAGGCTCTGGTGCTTCACGAAGCTGCCCATGCCGGGCTTCCCTTCGTGATGGTCGACCACGAGCTCCGCCTGGTGATCGACCCCGGCGTCAATGCGGTACTCGCCCGGCCCAACGCTGTGTCTTTGGCCGGCGCCATGATCGGCATGATCAATGCTCTGGAAGATCCCGAGTTCGCCGCGCGGGCCCGTGCCCGCTCCCAGGAGATGGCGGCTCAGTGGACGATCGCCAACCAGTCCGAAGAGTTCGTGCGCATCTACGAGCAACTGGCCGCCGGAGAAACGGTGCCACTGACCGAGGGGCTGTGCCCTGACTATGGACGCAAGATCTTCCCGAACCGGACGGTGACGGCCTCCTTCGACCCGCCACCGTCGCAGGGCTGAGTACTGGGAGCGATCAGCGGCGGTCGGCCTTCACCGATCGGAAGCCCCGCAACCGCAAGCTGTTCAACACCACGAAGACGCTGGAGAAAGCCATAGCGGCACCGGCGATCATCGGGTTGAGTAGGCCCAATGCCGCCAGCGGAATGGCCGCGACGTTGTACCCGAATGCCCAGAACAGGTTGCCGTGGATGGTCCCCACCGTCGCCCGCGATAGGCGCACGGCGTCCACCGCCAGCAGCAGATCTGGTTGCATCAAGGTCAGGTCCGCGGCCTGAATCGCGGCATCAGTGCCACTACCCAGGGCAATGCCCAACTCGGATTGCGCCAACGCAGCGGAATCGTTGACACCATCACCGACCATGGCCACCTTGTGCCCCTGCGCTTGTAGGTCAACGATGGCTTGCATCTTGTCCGCCGGCAGCACCTCGGCGAGCACCGAGGCGATGCCCAACTCGGTGGCTACCTGTTGGGCGGCAGCACGATTGTCACCGGTGAGCAGGATCGGCTCCAACCCCAATCGTGTGAACCACTCGACGGCGGCGGCAGAAGTCGGCTTGATCGTGTCCGCCACGGTGATCGTGCCGCGGAACTCACCGTCCCATTCGACCGCAACGGTCGTGACCGCGCCTGCGGCAGTCAGCTCATCGGTCTGCGTCGACGGTGCCCCGATCCAGTCGCTGCGTCCGACGCGCACCTGATGCCCGTTGACGGTGGCGGTAACGCCCTGGCCCGGGGTGTTCACCAGATCATCAGCGGAGGCGGTATCGGACAGTGCCGCGATGGCTTTGGCCACTGGATGCTCTGATCCGGCCTCCGCGGCCGCGGTATAGCGGCTCAACTCGACGCGGCTCACGCCCTCGGCGGGATCGACACACACCACCGTCATCGTGCCGGTGGTCACGGTGCCGGTTTTGTCCAGCACCACGGTGTCGATGTCACTGACGCGCTCCAGGGCTTCGGCGCCCTTGATCACGATGCCGAGTTGCGCGCCGCGTCCGGTTCCGACCAGCAGCGCGGTAGGCGTGGCCAGACCCAGCGCGCAGGGACAGGCGATGATGAGGACGGCGACTGCTGCTGCGGCGGCGAACGACAGGCTCTCCCCCACCAACAGCCAGGTGATCAAGGTGACCAGGGACAGCCCGATCACCACCGGCACGAAGACCGCAGAGATCCGGTCGGCAAGGGCTTGCACCCGGGTCTTGCCCGCCTGCGCCTGCTCGACCAGTCGCGCGATCTGCGCCAGCTGGGTGTGTTTGCCGACGCGGGTGGCGCGCACCAGCAGGCGTCCGGTGGTGTTCACGGTGGCGCCGATGACCGAATCACCGGGGCCGACCTCGACCGGCACCGATTCGCCGGTGACCAAGGAGTTGTCGACAGCCGAGGTGCCGGTAAGTACCTCGCCATCGGTGGCGACTTTCTCGCCCGGACGCACCACGAACTCGTCACCGAGGGCCAATTGGTCTATTCCGACGAGCTTCTCGCGGCCGTCCACGATCACCGAGGCCTTGGTCGCACCCAGCTTCAGCAGCGAACGGACTGCCTCGCCGGCGGTGTGCTTGGCGCGTGCTTCCAGGAAGCGTCCTAGCAGCAGGAAGAACACAATCCCTACGACGGCCTCGAAGTAGATCGCAGCCGCGCCGTGGCCTCGTAGGAGAGTGAACTCAAAGGGATGGGTATAGCCGAGTTGCCCGGCTGAGGTGAACAGCAGGGCGTACACCGACCAGGCGAACGCTGCGGTGGTGCCCAGGCTGATCAAGGTGTCCATCGTGGTGGAGCCGTGACGGGCGTTGACGAGCGTGGAGTGGTGGAACGGCCAGGCCGCCCAGGTGTAGACCGGGATGGTCAGCACCAGACTGACCCACTGCCAACCGGGGAACTGCCAGGCAGGCACCATCGACAATGCGATGACCGGCAAGCCGATGATCGCAGCCACCACCAGCCGGACGCGCAGGCTGGCTGCGTGATCAACAGGTTCCGCTTCCGGCTGGGGGATGGCTGCGTCGTACCCGGCATTCTGGACGGTACGGATCAGATCGTCGATCTTGAGCAATTCGGGAAAGACGACCGTGGCCTTCTCGGTGGCGTAGTTCACCGATGCCTGCACGCCATCGAGCTTGTTCAGCTTCTTTTCGATGCGCGCCGCGCACGAGGCGCAGGTCATCCCCGTGATGTCGAGTTCGACGGATTCTTGCGTGGGGGTGCTCATGATGGGGTCAACGCCGTTCAGACGACGCTGTAATCCCCGGCCTCGGCAACGGCTTCGACGATCCGGTCGAAGTCGATGGGGGTCTGGGAGGTGACGTCCAGCTTGCCATCGGCCAGGGTGACCTTCACATCGGTGACACCAGGGATGGCGGAGACTTCTTCGGTGACGTGCATGACGCAGTGCTGGCAGGTCATTCCGGTGACGGTGTAGGTAGCGTTCATTTTTCTCTTTCTGGGTGGGGGGATCAGGAGCGGACCAGACGGGCAATGGCTGCATGCGCCTCGTCGATCTTCGCGGCCGCTTCTTCGTCGGTACCTCGTGCGGCGCGGACCACACAGTGGCTCAGGTGTTCATGCAGCATCGCCAGCGCCAGCGATTCGAGGGCGCTGGTGGTGGCTGACACCTGAGTGAGGATGTCGATGCAGTATTCGTCGGATTCGACCATCCGCTGCAGCCCGCGCGCCTGTCCTTCGATGCGCTTGAGCCGACGCAGATACTCGCTCTTGTTGTCCAGGTAGCCATGCCCGGCGTCGTGATGACAGGCGGGCTCGTGTGACGGCTGTGAAAGTTGATCCTCAGACATTTTCTATCCTCCCTAGCCAGAATACCCCCCTGGGGTACCCAACCCCAAGCGAGGATGTGGACGCGATGTGCATAACCCACCGCCGCAGGCCTGCACTACACCCTCGTCAGGGTGGTCTGTCAAGTGGCTGATCGTTGCCGAAAGTTCACCCAGGAATTCCTTGGTCCACACCGTTGCGAGTGCAACTGCCCTTGTCAGCCTCATGTCCGAGGAAAGTGGTGAACTGTGTCCACACAACGACCACCGGGCCATGCACAGGCCTCGCGCCGCAGCCCCCCAGTTATCCCCATTTCATCCACAGGGTGCTGTGGATGAAGGCATTGAGGTTGCGTCCTCGGCAGGACTACGGTTGCCCGATCGAGGAGCTGAATGATTGTCAGAGCCGCGTCCTAGGTTGCTCCATAGAGGATCCACCCCCCGAACCAGGACACGGTTGGAAGGTGTGCAATGTCACTTGCTGAAGTGATGCCGTACGGCGCTGAAGCCGACGCAGAACACGGTGGTGTTGATCGCACGCCCCCACAGGATGTCGGTGCTGAGCAGAGCGTGTTGGGCGCCATGCTCATGTCCAAGGATGCCATCGGCGATGTGGCCGAAGTCCTCAAAGGCCGTGACTTCTACCGGCCCTCCCACGAGATCATCTTCGACACGATCTTGAATCTGTACAGCCGCGGCGAACCGGCCGACGCGATCACCGTGGCCGACGAACTGACCAAGCGTGGCGATCTGGCTCGCGCCGGTGGCCACATGTATCTGCACGATCTGCTGGCCACGGTCTCCATCGCCTCGAACGCGGCCTACTACGCCGAGATCGTCCGGGAGAAGGCGGTGCTGCGTCGCCTGGTCGAGGCGGCGATGAAGATCTCGCAGTTGGGCTATTCCGGACGTGGCGATGTAGCAGGGATCGTCGATGTCGCTCAGCAAGCCATCTACGAGGTCGCCGAAGGCAAGGCCAGCGAGGACTACCAGCCGCTGAGTGTCTTGATGGAAGCCACGCTCGACGAGATGGAGGCGCTGAGCAACAACGGCGTGATGGCTGGGGTTCCAACCGGCTTCCTCGACCTGGATGACCTCACCAATGGATTGCATCCCGGCCAGATGGTCATCATCGCCGCCCGACCCGGCATGGGTAAGTCAACCCTCGGCTTGGACTTCGCTCGAGCGGCGTCGATCAAGAACGGTCTGTGCGCGGCCTTCTTCAGCCTGGAAATGACGAAGACCGAAATCGTGATGCGCCTGATCTCGGCGGAGGCCCAGGTGCCGCTGAACGAGATTCGTCGCGGCAACATGAGTGAGGAGAACTGGCGCCGCATCGCCCAGAAGACCGCAGAAGTGTCCTCGGCGCCGCTGTTCATCGACGATTCGCCCAACCAGACGATGATGGAGATCCGAGCGAAGGCCCGCCGCCTCAAGCAGCGCAACGACCTCAAGCTCGTCATCGTCGACTACATGCAGTTGATGACCTCGGGCAAGCGCGTGGAATCGCGTCAGTTGGAGGTGTCGGAGTTCTCCCGCCAGATGAAGCTGCTGGCCAAGGAGCTCGAAGTTCCGGTGGTCGCGCTCTCCCAGCTCAACCGTGGCCCGGAACAGCGCACCGACAAGAAACCGATGCTCAGCGACTTGCGTGAATCCGGCTCCCTGGAGCAGGACGCCGACGTCGTGGTGTTGCTGCACCGCGAGGACATGTACAACAACCAGTCCGAGCGTGCCGGCGAAGCCGACCTGATCGTCGCCAAGCACCGTAACGGCCAAACCCGAACCGTCCAGGTCGCCTTCCAGGGCCACTACAGCCGCTTCGTCGACATGCAGCACTGAGCCGCTCGGGATCACGGGACGAGCGCTCCGCTGTCGAGATGCAGCGCACTCTGTAAATGGGGGTGTCGCATTCTGAATGAGAAGTTCCTGAGACTCCGGTCGCACTTCAGATTCCGCCGGACTTGCCGGCCGGCACGATCGAGCAGATTACTACCGAGGTCATCGCACGTCACAATGCGATCCAAGCCAGCGCCTCATAAGACGAAACCCCGCCCAGGCAAGACGCGCAGACCTCAGACGTACAGGAGCATCCCGCTCATCCGGCCTCACGCCGACGTCGGTCGAAACAGACCCAGCGACTGGGCTGTTCGGGCCAAAGATCCGGTCGCCGCCCACCTTGGCGCGGCTCGGACGGACGGTATCGAGTCAACACGCGAGCCAGCCCGCTCATCATCGAACTCTGCACGCCCCTAGAGGACGGCGCCTTCTGTGCAGACTTCCGAGAGCATCCGCGTTCAGACTTCGCTGCATCTCGACATCGCGATCGCCCGCAGTTGAAGGCCTCGTCGGTGAACCTCTCGGAGAAGCCTCCGGGCCGACGGGTGGTCTCCGCAACCCGACTCCTCGCGGGTCCTGGGGATGACCCAACGGCTAGGCCGTTCGTCGGAAGCTGGCTTGAACAGGAGATCCGCACGCCGAAGATCACCGTGTCGTAGGAGGCAACCACGAGCATGTTGATGGGGATCGCCGAGGATGCCTCAATGCTCTTGCCGAGGCTGAGTGCCGAGTGATACTGCCCGCCGTTCGGGTCAAAGAGGCGCAACATGCCACCTGCATCGCCGAAAACGCAGATCGGCTGGTCGGCGGTCTCACCGTGACTGAGCTCCGGTGTAGCCAGCCGACCACCGCCAGGGGCAGACAGACAGTCCCCCTCGGGTTAGAGATCAGGCCGCTCCCTCCAGCGCGGCCCGGCGGACGCGCAACTGCCGCACAACCTCCCGGCGTTGGCTCACAGTCCACGGCAGGACACCGTCGGCAAGGTCGTCCAGCATTGGTTCGGTGACACTGAGCACCTCGTTCAACGCCCGTTCGACCGCCGCGAGACCCAACCCCAACTCAGCGCCAAAAGCGAGAAATCGCTTCCGGCTGAGGTTCTGGCGAGTCCCCTGCAAACGCAAGGCCATCGAGCTATCGCCGTAGGGCAGGGTGCTCGGTACGTCGTAGACCGGCGCCACTCGCCATTCCCCGTCCGGCTGCTGCAGCACCGACACGTTCTTGGCATGGAGATCACCATTGCCGGTAAGCCAGGCGAAAGCGATCTGCTGAAGCACCGCCCGCGCCGCAACCGCAGATGCCGCGCACGGCTGGCGTACAGCCTCTGCGAGCTGCTCGCTGGTGACCAAGTATTTCTCCGCTGGGTACCGGCCCAGAAGCTGCAGAGCGTCTTCGACCGCGAGCCGGATCATAGCGCCATCAGCACCGATCTTGCGGTCGAAACGCTTCACCACCAAGCCGTGCCGCCCATCGGAATCATGCACAAGCCGAGCCGCGGAAACCGGCAGTTTCAATGCCCGCGCCAGGCCCAAGAAGTAATGCTCGTTGACCACGGCATGTGGATAGTCGGGTGGATCGAGCTTCACGATTGCCGGCCCTGAGCCGACCCGGGCCGGAAACGTGATCATGCCCGCCGAGAGCTTGTCCTGAACACCAGCAAGACCCTGACGATCGACGAACCCTCGCTCGGCGAGGAGGTCGCTGAACCGCAGATCTGCCAGATCCCTGAGATCTGCCACCGTGGGAGAAACCTCGACCGGATCCACCCCATCGGCGACCACAGCGACATCGCCCACCACATCGGAGCCCACAGCCAACAGCAGGCTGAACTCATCGTCAGCCGAGGTCTTCACCATCCGTAACAAGGCGTTCAGACGTCGACCTTCAGGCAGCAGATTGGCGAAGAAGGCAGGCACGGCGCCGGCAACAGTGTCCTGTGGCCGATCCGGCGGCAGGGTATGCGCCACCGGCGGCCCGGCGTACTGGTCCAGATATTCGAAGCGGACGCCACCGTCTCGACGGGTAAGAGTCGCAGCGGCCACTCCGCCCTTGAAGACCACGGCACGGCGAACCTCACGGGGATCGGTCACGACGGGCTCCGAAGCTCAACGCGCAATCGCAGCCCGAGCACTTCGAGCAGCGCCTGCAGCTTGTCTAGTCGCACACTGACTTTGCCTGCCTCCACCAATCGCACATAGCGCTCCGACACCCCGGCAAGTTCAGCCAACTGTGCCTGGGTAAGCCGCAACGCCTTGCGACGCTGTCGCGACAACTCCGCGAGGGACTCCATGGCTACGCCTCCGAATCGGCATGATCATGCCTATTCGTACCATCGTGTCACGCGCCTCTGGCCTGAACAACCCTATTTAGGCACGCTCGTGCCTAAATAGGCCACTCCTGGCCAATATGAAGCCACCCAGGTACGGGTTCGGCACGATCGTGCCGATAATGTGGGCGCCAGAAGACCTGCCCTAATCGAGGTCGGCAATACGCTCGCGAAGCTCCGCGATGCGCGCGTAGGCGGCGTGGGTACGGGCAGCGACCTCAGGGATGCGCTCCCAGTCCAGCGGGAGATCCTCGGCCAAGTCATGGAGGTCGAGCTTCAACTGGCCCGCCGAGAACGTGATCTTGCGCAGTTCTTCCTCCAGTGATTCGCGATCGCTCATAGTGGCCTGTCTCCTGGGTGCCGAGTCCGGTCTGTCGCGACGATCTTGGCCAGCGGCATCGGTCGCCGACAAGGGTGGAACCGAGTTCGTCACGAGGACTTCACATGCGCGAGTCGCGCGACAGACCGCGTGCCACCAGCCTGCTTGACCACATCGTGACCGCTGGGGTTTCACGCAGTGACCATTTCACAGCGCTCCGACGAGCCACGCACGGGCGAGGTAGGGTCGGAATCAGGTGGTGGGGCTCACCCGAACCGAACCGTCGCAGTCGCGACCAACAGTCCCTAGCTGTGTGCCGTGTCGCATTCGTGCGGTGACGAGCCGAAGGCCCGCCCCACCACCGAGGAACCCCGCGGCCACCACCGAGACTCCACCGTGGAGTCCGTGATCGGGGAAAGGGCCGACAATGGCATTCAACATCACCCACGTCAGTGCGCTGGAGATTCTGGATTCGAGGGCACGGCCCACGCTGAACGTGACCCTCACC
>DMIX01000161.1 GCA_003451975.1 Propionibacteriaceae bacterium | reverse complement strand
ACCCCACGGTTCGCTCGCGCTACAAGGTCTTCGGCACGATGCCGCAGGGTGCCGTCGTCAGCAACATCTTCGGTCCGATCATGGTCAATGAGACCTACCAGGTCTTCGTGGACGTCAATGCCAACCGCAGGACGCGAACCGTGGAACTGCAGGTGAAGCAGGACGCCACCACCTGGGTCACGGTCGCTCACGGCTACACCGACAACTTCGGCCGGGTGTGGCTGCCCTACACCCCCACCGCCACCGGAACGGTCACCGTCCGAGCCCATCTGGTGGCGTGGCAGGGTGTCGCGGCCTATGACGGACCTGAGGCCACGCTCACCGTCGTCGCGTCGTAGGGTCGGGAGCCGCGACTACGCTGCGGTCATGGAGCGTGCGCTGCGAATCGGCGGAGTCGCCGAGCGAACCGGATTGACCCGCCGCACCCTGCGGCACTATCGGGACGTAGCTCGCGCGACTACCGCCTCTACAGCGAAGCCGACCTCGTGCGGCAGCTCCAGATCCAGAACCTCAAGGCGTTGGGACTCAATCTCGCTGAGATCGGGCTCGCTCTCGCCGAATCCAACCAGGACGCAACCGCCACGCTCGCAGCCCACCGCGACGCACGCCAGACCGCGCTGATGAACCTAGGCAGCCTGGGTGGGCGCGCCCGGGAGGCGCTCATGGCGGCCACCGCGGATCCCGAGCTTCGCCCACTCGCAATCCGCCTGCTCGACGCCGACGCGCGGTGAGCGTCGGCGCCTGCCGCTGACCATCTGCGAATTCGAAAGCGTACGAACCGGCATATCCACGCCCCCTTTGTTAGAACATTTCTTGAGCGTCTGAGAAAGGAAGATTTTCCTGATAATCGGACGGCCGATGGGCCACCTGGCAAGACGCCGCGAATCAGGCGAACGCGGAAGATACGACCTCGAGGACTTCGCGTCGTTCGGCGGGTCCGAGCTTGGCCAGGCTCTCGATGATGGTGGCCGAAAGCTCATCGACCTGGGTGCGCGCAGCCCGGTACAGCCAGGCCCGGCCCTCAAGATGTCTGGTAGCCAGGCCCTTTTTCGCGAGTCGATCCAGCACCGTCATGACGGTGGTGTAGGCCAGGTCACGGTCGACGGAGAGGGCGTCATGAACTTCCCTCACTGAAACTGATTCCGGGCGCGACCACAGGATGTTCATCACCGCCTGTTCCAACTCACCCGGTACTGCCATGGCGCACATGGTAGATCAAAGATTGCGGTCTACGACAGCCAGTAGTAGATTGCGCGCCATGAGCGCGGAAACCCTTGCCAGATGGCAGTTCGGTATTACCACCGTGTATCACTTCCTCTTCGTACCCATCACCATCGCGCTGTCGATGCTGGTGGCCGTACTCCAGACGTTGTGGTACCGGTCAGGGGAGGAGAAGTTCCTTCGCCTGACCAAGTTCTTCGGAAAGGTGTTCCTGATCAACTTCGCTATGGGCGTTGTGACGGGCATCGTGCAGGAGTTCCAGTTCGGTCTGAACTGGTCTGAATACTCCCGCTTCGTCGGTGACATCTTCGGTGCACCTCTGGCGATGGAGGCCCTGCTGGCCTTCTTCCTGGAGTCGGTGTTCCTGGGAGTCTGGGTCTTCGGTTGGGATCGCTTGCCCAAGAAGCTTCACTTGATGAGCATCTGGTTGGGCGCGATCGGCACTTTGTTGTCGGCGATCTTCATCCTGGCGGCCAACTCCTTCATGCAGAATCCTGCGGGCTCGTTCTACAACGAGGCGACCGGTCGTGCGGAAATGACCGATCTGATGGCGGTTCTGGTGAACCCGGTCAACCTGGTCACTTTCCCACACGTCATCGCCGGTGCTTACGTCACCGCGGGCGGCATCATCGTGGGCATCTCCGGTTGGTGGTTGGCCAAGCTCGCCAAGGCTGGCGACGCTGACGCCGAGACCAAGTCGGCCTGGCACTGGTCGACTCGTTTCGGGGCCTGGGTCCTGATCATCGCCGGTGCAGCCGTGATCATCACCGGTGATCTGCAGGGCAAGGTCGTCACCACCGAGCAGCCGATCAAGATGGCTGCCGCAGAGGGCCTGTGCAACACCGAGTCGGCAGCGGGCTTCTCGCTGATCCTGGTCGGTAGCAGCTGTGAGGGTGTCGCCGAGGGTCAGAGCATCACCGCTCTAACCATCCCGGGCCTGTTCTCGATCCTGGGTTCGGAGAACTACGACGTCAACGCGGTGATGTACGGCATCAACAACCTCAATGAGCAGTACACCAAGGAAGGCTTCAGCAACGTGCAGTTGCAGAAGGAAACCGCCGGTTCACTGGTCAAGAACGTTGCTGACTACAACGCAGCCAACCCTGACGCTCCGTTCGACTTCGCTCCGAGCATCACGGTCTCGTTCTGGACCTTCCGGACGATGATCGCGCTGGGCGGTCTGGCCATCATCGTGGGCATCTGGGTCCTCATCGCCACTAACAAGGGCAAGGAGCCCAAGGGTGGTTCGCTGTGGACGGCCGCGATGATCGCGACCCCGCTGATGGCTCTGTTCGCCAACAGCTTCGGGTGGATCTTCGCCGAGATGGGTCGCCAGCCGTTCGTCGTGTACGGCGTGCTGCCCACCATGAGCGCGAACTCGCCGGGTGTTAGCCCCTTCGAGGTCGGCCTCACCATGGTGTTGTTCACCGTGATCTACGGCGCCCTTGCGGTGGTCGAGGTCGGGCTGCAGCTTCACTTCATCAAGCAGGGACTGCCGGAAGTCACCGAGCCTGTTGTGCTCACCGACGACGACGCTCCCGTGAGCTTCGCGTACTGAGAGAGGCTGAGAAATGTTTGCACTTGAAGTAGCAGCTCCCGCGGTGGGCTTGCAGATTCTGTGGGTGATCCTGATCGCCGTCCTGTGGATCGGCTATCTGGTTCTGGAAGGCTTCGACTACGGCGTGGCCATGCTGATTCCTTTCCTTGGCAAGAACGACAAGGAAAAGCGAGTCATGGTGAACACCATCGGCCCGGTTTGGGACGGTAACGAGGTCTGGCTGCTCACCGCTGGTGGCGCCACCTTCGCAGCCTTCCCCGCCTGGTACGCGACCCTGTTCTCGGGCGCTTACCTGCCGTTGTTCCTGATCCTGGTCGGTCTGATCATTCGTGGTGTGTCCTTCGAGTACCGCTCGAAGCACCCCGAGACGAAGTGGCGTAACACCTTCGACTGGATGGCGGCCATCGGCTCGTTCATCGTGCCGCTGGTGTTCGGCATCGCCTTCGCCAACTTCATCATGGGCCTGCCGGTCGCCCTGGCCACCGGCGACATGAACACCCCGGTCCTGCTGCAGCCTGCAGCAGACCACCTGTTCGTGCTGACTCCGGCACCGTACTTCCTGCAGCTGTTCATCAACGGCTATGGATTCGGCGTCCTGGGTGGCATCGTGCTGGTCGTGGCGTTCCTGTTCCATGGAGCCATCTACCTGACCCTCAAGACCCGTCCGGGCGAACTGCACGATCGTGCACGCAAGTTTGCTCAGACCATCGGTCTGGTGGCCATCGTCGGTGGCGCGGTCTACCTGGTCTGGCAGAACCTGATGTTCCCGGCCGAAGCAGCTCTCACTGAGGCTGCTCTGGGCGGCGACCTGGCTCCGGCGCTGCAGTTGGCCGGCTGGATCGTGACCGTTGTTGCGGCTGTTGCCCTGATCGCGGCTTGGTGGTTCGTCGGTCACGGACGCGAAGGCATCGCCTTCATCTCCACTTCGGTGGCGATCCTGTCCGTGGCAGTCATCACCTTCCTGACCATGGTTCCGGGCCTCGGATTCGTCGACGCTGCTGGTGATCGCACCACGGCGCCGCTGAATCTGTTGAACGCATCCTCCAGCCAGACCACTCTGGTTCTGATGACGATCGTCGCGGTGATCTTCGTGCCGATCGTGCTCGCTTACACCGCGTGGTCCTACTGGGTGTTCCGCAAGCGCCTCGGCGTTGAGAACATGCCCGATGAGGTAGCGCTGGCGAGTTGACGATGGCGGGGCCAATTGACCCCCGCCTACTGCGCCGGGCCTCGGCGACCAGGGGTTTCCTGGTCGCCGGGGTCGCGGTAGGAAGCGCAACAGCCATCCTGACTCTTGGTCAGGCATGGCTGTTGTCGCGTTCAGTGGCGGGAATTTTTGATACGGGCAGTCTGGACGGTCTGTGGACCGCCGCGCTGCTGCTGCTGGCAGTCTTCGCCGGCAAAGCACTCCTAAGCTGGTTGCACCAGTGGATTGCACATCGCACCTCTGCGGCTGTGAAGTCACAGCTCAGACGCGACATCATCGGTGCCCGACTGGCGCATCCGGTTGACTCACCTGCCACCACGGGCGGCTTGATCACCCTGGTTACCCAGGGCTTGGATGCCTTGGACGGCTACTACTCCAAGTACCTGCCCCAGCTGGTGCTCGCCGTGACCGTACCCATCATCATCGGCGTGGCGATCTTGACCTCCGACTTCTGGTCGGCGGTCATCGTGGCCGTGACGATGCCCCTGATCCCGGTCTTCATGGCTTTGGTGGGTTGGACCACCGAGACCATCACGAAGCGACGCTGGGCGGTCCAAACCCGACTGGCACATCACTTCGCCGACCTGGTCACCGGCCTGCCGACTCTCCAGGTGTTCGGCCGTGCCAAAGCCCAGGCACGCGGCCTGAAGGAAACCGAAGCCGCCCACGTTCGCGAGACCATGGCGACGCTGCGCGTCTCCTTCCTGTCTGCCGGCGTGCTGGAACTGCTCTCGACACTGAGCGTTGCCGTGATCGCGGTCACCATCGGCTTCCGGGTCGTCTTCGGTGAGCTCGATCTGGCCACCGCCTTGTTCGTGCTGATCCTGGCCCCTGAGGCCTATCTGCCGATCCGACAGGTCGGCGTTCACTACCACGACTCCGCGGACGGCGTTGCTGCCGCGAAGTCGGCCTTCGCTCTGATCGACGCCCACGAGCCTGACAGCGTCGGCGTCGGCGCTGCGGCCAAACTCGTGTTCAGCGAGCAGGCGACGGTCGGGCTTGATCAGCCTCAGCTGTCGGTGTCGGCCACCGTGCCCACTGAGGCAGGTCCAAAGTCGGGTCGCCGGCCAGCAGCCGCCAGCCCGCTGCTGACGGTGCGCGGCCTCACCCACACCTACCCGGGGACGGACACCCCCGCTCTGCAGCCGATCAGCTTCGAGGTCGCCGCCGGCGATGTCGTGGCGATCGCCGGCGGGAGCGGCGGCGGCCC
>DMIX01000241.1 GCA_003451975.1 Propionibacteriaceae bacterium | reverse complement strand
GTGGCGTTCCCTTCGCGGGTGGGCTTGGCGGCTGGACTGGACAAGGACGCCTCCGCGGTGCTGGTCTGGCGGGGGCTGGGCTTCGGCTTCGCCGAGGTGGGAACCATCACCGGCCACGGGCAGCCCGGCAACGATCGCCCCCGCGTGTTCCGGCTGACGAACTCCCGCGCGATCATCAATCGCATGGGCTTCAACAACCCCGGTGCGGCGGTCGTGGCCGCCACCTTGGCCGCTCGGGGGATCTATCGCGGCAACGGCGCAGCCGGTCTGCCCGTCGGTATCTCGATCGGCAAGACCAAGGTCGTTCCGGTGGAGCAGGCGGTCGATGACTACCTGGAGTCGTTACGGTTGTTGGCGCCGCATGCGGACTACCTCGCGGTGAATGTCTCGAGCCCGAACACCCCCGGGCTGCGCAGCCTCCAAGACGGGGGAGCGTTGAGCCAGCTTGTCACCGCGCTCACCGGTGAAGCGGCAACCCTGGCCGTCGACGGTCGGCCACCGCTGCCCATCTTCGTGAAGGTGGCACCGGACCTGACCGATGAGCAACTCGATGAGGTCGTGGCCGTCTGTGAAAGTGCCGGGGCCGCGGGACTCATTGCCACCAACACCACGCTGGGTCGCGACGGCCTGAGTGCCGCCGATCAGAGCCGGGCTGTCGAAGCCGGTGGGTTGTCCGGTGCTCCGCTCACCGAGCGGGCGCTGCAGGTGGTGACCCGGCTGACCAGCAGCACCACTTTGCCGGTGATCGGCTGCGGCGGAATCATGACCGCCGCCGATGCGGCCGCCATGTTCGACGCGGGCGCAGCCTTGGTGCAGCTGTATACGGGCTTTCTTTACGCAGGTCCTGCCCTTGCCGCAAGCATAAACAGCGCAGACTTGGCTAAGCTTCGCCCGTGACTGGATATTGGCGGCGCCTGCAGGACGTGGTCTCCGAACGAGGCTCCCTGTGCGTGGGCATCGATCCGCATCCGGGTCTGCTGCGGGCCTGGAATCTCAGCGAGGATGTGCACGGCCTCGAACGTTTCAGCCGCGAGGTGGTTGCGGCGTTGGGCGATCAGGTCGCGGTGTTCAAACCGCAGTCCGCCTTTTTCGAGAGCTATGGCTCCGCGGGGATAGCGGTGTTGGAGCGGCTCCTGGCCGACATCGCCGCCGTCGGTGCCCTGAGCGTGCTCGACGTCAAACGCGGGGACATCGGCTCGACGATGGACGCCTACGCGGTCGCCTACCTCGCTGATGGGTCACCCCTGGCCGCTGATGCGATCACCGTCTCGCCGTACCTGGGTTTCGGTTCACTGCTGCCAGCCTTCGAGATAGCGCTGGCCACCGGCCGGGGAGTCTATGTGCTCGCGCGCACCTCGAATCCTGAGGGTGGTGGCGTCCAGTTGGCGCTGAGCGACGACAACTCCGTTGCCCAATCAATCATTGATGCTGCCGCCGAGGCGAATCGCCAAACTCGGCAGCGCGTGATCGGAATCGTTGTCGGAGGAACCCACGAAAGTCTCGGCT
Organism: Propionibacteriaceae bacterium; assembly: GCA_003451975.1. Classification (GTDB taxonomy): domain Bacteria; phylum Actinomycetota; class Actinomycetes; order Propionibacteriales; family Propionibacteriaceae; genus Propionicimonas. The sequence continues at coordinate 1,186 of DMIX01000241.1, read as the reverse complement.
GCGACGTGGAGGACTTCAATGGCTCCATCTTGGTCCCCGGGATCGGCTTTCAGGGGGGCCGCATCGCCGACCTTCCCGCGCTCTTCGGTGACGCCGTCGATCAGGTGCTTCCCGTAGTGGGCCGCGGGGTCATCGGTGCGGGTCCGGACCGATCTGCGCTGCGCGAGCGGGTCAGCCAGCTTCTCGCAGAGGCCGATTCCGAAGTGAATCCGGTCGCCTGATGATTTTCCCATTCGAGGACGTGGCGCACGCGAGTGGGAAACGCTAGGTTATGGGCGTAAAAGCTCCCCTTGACAACGCAACGAAGGCACCAAAGTGACTATTCCGCAACTAACTGCCGAACAGCTTGAAGCCGCGCGGGCCGCTGCTACTGAGGCTCGGCGTCGCCGCGCTGATCTCAAGAGCAAGGTTCGCGACGGCTCTCTGACCCTCTCGGCCGCCTTGGACACCGCCGCTGGCGACGACGTGCTGGCCCATGTGAAGGTCGTCGATTTGCTGAAGGCACTGCCGCGAGTCGGAGAGAAGCGCGCCGGCCTGGTCATGGATCGCCTTGACATCGCTCCGAATCGGCGTATTCGGGGGCTGGGTCGGCATCAAGTTGCCGGCCTCAAAGCCGAGTTTCAGTGACGGCTGACGTCACCGTCATTTCCGGGCCCTCGGGCGTTGGCAAGGGAACCGTCGTTCGCGCGTTGGCCGACGCGCACCCGCAGGTGTGGGTGTCGGTTTCGGCGACGACGCGCCCACCGCGCCCCGGAGAGCGCGATGGCGTCGACTATCACTTCGTCAGTGATGCCGAATTTGATCGACTGATCGCTACCGATGGGCTTCTGGAATGGGCCGAGGTACATGGCAGTGCCCGCTATGGCACTCCTAGCGCACCGGTGACCGAGGCGTTGTCCGCAGGGAGGCCGGTGATTCTCGAGATCGAGCTGCAAGGCGCCCGTCAGGTCCGCCACCGGCTGCCGGGAGCGCGATATGTGTTTCTTACCGCCCCTGATGAGGAGACTCTGGTGGGCAGATTGCGCGATCGCGGCACCGAGACAGAGGAGCAAGTCCGTCGGCGTCTGCAGACGGCCGAGGCAGAGCTGGCCGCCGCCGGCGAGTTCGATCACATCGTGGTGAACGACGAGTTGGGTCAAACCGTGGCCGAGTTGGTAGAGTTGTTGGGTCTGTGACCCGCTGGACG
>DMIX01000190.1 GCA_003451975.1 Propionibacteriaceae bacterium | reverse complement strand
AGATCGGCTGTTTGCTGGTTCGATGCCACGCACAGCTTGGGCACAGGTGGCCCCGAGAACCGGCACAGTCCGCCTCTCTAGTGTCTCGAGCAGCGTGACGGCACAGCCTGAGGAGATTCATGAGCGAGCAGGACCCGGTCGAAGCGACCGCCGACCAATTCGAACCAGCACCCCCACCGCCGGTGAAGCGCTGGTGGAAGTCCCGGAAGGTCTGGCTGGCTGGCGGCCTCGCGGTCGTGGTGCTGGTCGCCGCCGGGCTGGGATCGTTCTACCTCTTCAGCCCGAAGCGCACTTCGGCAGCCGGACGCACCATGACGGCCGAAGTCACCCAGGGCAGCCAGACCTCGACGGTCTCCCTCGACGGGACGCTGAGCCCGCGCAAACAGGCCAATCTGAACTTCACGGTCTCCGGCGAGATCACCAAGGTCTATGTGAGCGCCGGCCAGAAGGTGACCAAGGGTCAAAAGCTGGCGCGTATCGATGACTCGTCGCTGCAGGATGCGGTCGATCTGGCCAGCGCCAATGTGACCAGCGCCCAAGCGAACTACTCCGACGTGGCCTCCTCCGGCAGCAGCGCCGCGATCACGGCCGCAGCCGCCCAGGTCGACTCGGCGAAGGCGTCCCTGGCCAGCGCCAAGACCAATTTAAAGAACGCCACCTTGCGCGCCACCATGAACGGCACCATCGCCAGCGTCGATCTGAGCGTCGGCGATCAGGTGACCGGCTCCGGCTCGTCGAGCTCGGGCACGCAATCTGCCGCTGGCGCCGCCACGGAGACGTCAACGACCTCAACCGCCCAAGTGGTACTGATCTCCACCGCCACCTGGAAACTCGAAGGCAGCGTTGGAGCTTCCGACCTGGCCGCCCTGAAAGCCGGCCAGTCGGCGACCGTCACCGCCGACGGCACCGAGTATCCGGCCACCCTGAATTCGGTGGGAATCGTGGCGACCTCGACCAGCGATGGCGCAGCCACCTTCCCGGTGGTCATCAACCTGACCGGCACCCAGTCCGGGCTGTACTCCGGCACCACCGCTTCAGCGGTGATCACCACGGGCAGCTATGACGATGTGCTCACCGTCGCCACGGCCGCAATCTCGACCAACAACGGCGAGAGCGTCGTCACAAAGCTCAATGACGACGGCACGACCACCATCACCACAGTGGTGACCGGCCGGGTCTTCGGCGATGTCACCGAGATCACCAGCGGCCTGGCGGCCGGAGACACCGTGCAGATCAGCTTCCGTCCCAGCTCCAACTCCACCGCCTCGAGCAGCGATTCCAGCGGTGGCGGCCTGTTCGGCGGCAGTAGCGGCATGGGCGGAGGCCTGGACTCCGGTGGTCCGCCAGCCGGCGCACCGGCCGGAGGCCCGGGCCGATGAGACCGATGCTGTCCATGAGCGGGGTCACCAAGACCTACGCCACCGGTGCGATCGAAGTGCAGGCCCTGAGCGGCATCGATCTGGCCGTCCAAGGCGGTGAATACCTGGCAATCATGGGGCCCTCGGGCTCCGGCNNGTTCGTGTTCCAGGCATTCAACCTCCTGCCGAGCCTGACCGCCTTGCGCAATGTCGAGTTGCCACTGGTCTACGCCGGGGTGCCCGCGGCTGATCGCCGCGAGCGTGCGCTCGCCGCACTGACCAAGGTCGGCCTGGCCGAACGGGTGCAGCACCGTCCCGGCGAGTTATCCGGTGGCCAGCAGCAGCGAGTGTCGGTGGCCCGCGCGTTGGTCACCAATCCGGCGCTGATCCTCGCCGACGAACCCACTGGGAACCTGGACTCGCGCTCCACCCGCGACATTCTGGAACTGTTCAATGAGCTCAACGAAGCTGGGCGCACCATCGTGATGATCACTCACGAGGCCGATGTGGCCGCCCATGCACAAACCACGGCCCACATCTACGACGGGCTGATCAGCCCGGCACCGGCCACCGCGGGGGTGTCGCTGTAATGGGGTGGGCCGAAACCGCGCGGACTGCGATCGCCGCGCTCAACGCACGTCGACTGCGCTCGCTGCTGACCATGCTGGGCATTCTGATCGGTATCGCCGCCGTGATGCTGACCGTCGGTCTGGGGCAAGGCGCCAGCGCGCAGATCACCGCGCAGATCAACTCGCTGGGTTCGAACATGATCATCGTGACCCCGAGCCAAACCACGTCATCAGGCGGATTTCGAGGCGGCGGGGGTTCAGCTTCCACCTTGACCACACAGGACGCCACCATGCTGGCCAACACCGCGGTGGCGCCGGATGTCGCCGCGGTGGCACCGACGTCATCGACATCGGGATCACTGCAATCCAGCGATAGCACCTGGACCTCGACGGTGGTGGGCACAGTGCCGGACTGGCAGCAGGTTCGGGCTCGCACCTTGGCCTCGGGCCGATTCTTCACCGACGCCGAGGTGGAATCCTCAGCAGCCGTCGCCGTGATCGGCGCAGACACCGCCAGCGAGTTGTTCAGCAGCGGCAGCCCGCTGGGTCAGAATGTGTCGGTCAACGGAGAGTCGTTTACCGTGATCGGGGTCCTGGACTCGGCCGGTTCGTCGCTGTCGAGCAATGAGGACGACACCGTGGTGGTGCCGTTGAGTACCTTCGCCAGCCGCCTTTCCACCTCCAGCACAGCCAACTCGGTCTCGTCGATCTACCTGGAGGCCACCGATGCCGACAGTCTGTCGGCGGCCTACCAGGAAGTGGAGACCGCGCTCCTGGCCAGTCACCAGGTCACCAGCTCCGATGCTGACTTCACAGTCAGCACCCAGGCATCGCTGGTAGAGACCGCCACCTCGATCACCGGGGTGCTGACGCTGCTGCTGGGCGGTGTCGCCGCGATTTCGCTCCTGGTAGGCGGCATCGGAGTGATGAATATCATGCTGGTCTCGGTCAGCGAGCGGGTGCGAGAGATCGGCTTGCGCAAGGCCCTGGGCGCCACGCCTGGCGTGATCCGCCGCCAGTTCCTCGTCGAGGCCGGAATCCTGGGGACGCTCGGTGGTGTGGTGGGCATCGCTTTGGGCTTCATCGGTGCCGCGATCCTGACCCCGATCCTAGGCATGACAGTACTGATTTCCATCCCGGCCACACTATTGGCCTTGGTGGTGTCGCTGGCGATTGGAATCGTCGCGGGGGTTTATCCCGCTTCCCGGGCGGCAAAACTCGCCCCGATCGATGCATTGAGGAGTGAATGATGAAGCTCATCGGGAACCCGCGAGTACGCGCCGTCCTGATCGCTGGGGTCTCGCTTGCGGTGGTTGCAGCCATCGGTATCGGCGCGGCCAATGCCAACGCGGTCACCTCGGGACGCTGGGTGACCGCGACCGCCGCCGCCGCTGACGTCTCCCAGATCTACACCACGACCGGCACGGTGGCTCGGCAGAACACCGCCGAGGCGACGTTCAGCGTCGACGGCACCGTCCGTTCGGTGAAGGTCGCCGTGGGCGATGAGGTCAGTGCCGGCGATGTGCTCGCCAAGCTGAACACCCGCACGCTGAAGTTGGCCGTGCTGGAGGCCGAGACCTCCTTGGCTCAGGCCAAGCTGAGCCTGTACACCGCGCAGCACCCGAGTTCATCGACCAACGGCTCCAATCAGTCATCCGCAACCACGGGCACGAGCGTTGATCTGAAGGCGCTCACGGCCGTCACGTCGGCGGTGGACAAAGCGGTGAAGGCCGAAGCCAAGGTCTGTGATCCGATCATGTCGTGGCTCAACAGCGACCTTTCGAGTACAGACAGCACCACGGCCACCGCCACTGCGTCGCCCTCGGCGAGCCCGTCGGACTCCGCCTCGACCACCGAACCGAGCCTCGATGAACTGGCTGCCTGTGGTACCGCGCGCGCCCAGGTCAGTGCCGCCAATCAGCAGCTCCAGCAGTTCGTGCGCACA
>DMIX01000044.1 GCA_003451975.1 Propionibacteriaceae bacterium | reverse complement strand
CTCCAGCCCTGGTCTGGGCGGCACTGCTGGTCGCCAGCTTCTTCGCGGTGTTCGGCTGGGCCATGATGTTCAACTCCCCGTTATCGGCCGCGATCGCCTCCGGAGTGGTGGCGGTCGTCGGCAACACTCCGCGGCTGCTCATGATCGACAGTGGGGTGAAAGAACATGTGGCCACCTTCGTGGGCTGTTTCATCATGGGCCTGCTGTGTGCGCTCGCCGCCAAGCTGCTGAACACCGAGAAGATCATCATGACCGTCCCGACGGTGCTGGTGTCGATTCCGGGTGCCTCGGCGCTGCGCACCCTGCTCTACTTCGACCAAGCCGATGTCGTGCAGGCCATGCAGAACGGAGTCTCCACCCTGCTGACCGCGGTGGCGATGGTGGTCGGACTCGCAGGGGCACGCATGATTACCGACCCGGAGTGGGCCTTCACCCGGGCTAATGTTCCGACGACCTGGAGTCAGGTGCGCCAGATGCTGGGCGGCCGGGGGCGTTGAGCGATTCGCGAAGTTCTTCGGGGTGGGGAGAAGATGGAGTAATGGTGCCCTCAGCAGTGATGTTCGACCTCGGCCAAGTGGTTCTCCGGTGGGTTCCGGAGCGTGCTTTCGAGAAGGTGATGGATGCCGCCGAGGTTCCTGCCTTCATGGAGCGGGTCGAGTTCCACCCCTGGAACAAAGAGAACGACCGCCACGATGATCTGACCCAGAGCGAGGCAGACTGGATCGCCAGATTCCCCAGTGATGCAGCAAGGATGCAGGCGTTTCGAACCTACTTCGACCACACCGTTACCGAGATGGTTCCCGGTACTGCCGCGATCATGGCCGAACTGCAGCAGGCTGGCGTCCCGATCTCGGCGCTGTCGAACTGGTCGGGCGAACTCTTCACCCGAACCCGGGCGCGTTGGGGCATTCTCAATCGCTTCAACGACATTGTGGTTTCCGGTTGGGAGGGCGTCGTCAAACCGGATCGGCGCATCTTCGAGTTGGCCTGTGAGCGCAGTCAGCGAGACCCTGCTGAGGTCGTGTTCATTGATGACACTGCAGAGAACGTCGAGGCTGCGATCAACGTCGGAATGCAGGCACTGCACTTCACCTCGGCCGAAAAGCTGCGAGCCGACTTGGCTGGACTGGGCTTGTTGGGTCCGCGCCTTCCGCTGACCCGCCCGATCTACCACTGGACGCCGCGCGAGGTGTGGCGTGAAGCACTCACGGCCGGCGCCTACCCCTGGTCGGCCCGAGGTGTGGGTTTCATCGCTGAAGGGTTCGTTCACTTCTCTTTCGCCGATCAGCTCCAGCACACCCGCCAGAAGTTCTACGCAGATCTCGGTGCTGCCGATCTGGTACTCCTGCGTTTAGACCCTGCGCCCACCACTCCCGTGGTCGTCGAGAACGGCTACCCCCACCTCTTCGCGCCGCTTCCCCTGGACGACGTCACGGAAGTCAGCGTGGAGACGGTCGATCTCGACGCGTAACCGCACTCAAGGACGCCAACTCCTCGCCAGGCGAGCCTTCAGGAGCTGAGCAGGGCGAGCCATCGGCGAAGGATTGGCTCAAGGGTGGTGGCATCGGCTGCGCCGAGTTGTTGGATCAGTCGGTGTTCGTTGGCCATGTGGGCGGTGAAGGCGGCGTCGATGAGGGCAATTCCGTCTGGGGTGAGTCGGATCATTCGCCGACGCCGATCATCCTCGGACTCAATGCGTTCGACCAATCCGCGTGCCTCGAGGCGGTCGACGCGTTTCGAAAGTCCCCCGGTGGTCACCATCGTGTAGTCAGAGAGTTCGCCAGCGGGTAGCTCGTAGGGTGCGCCGGATCTGCGCAGCGATGCCAGCAGATCGAACTCCGGCTCGCTGAGTCCGAACTCGGCATACACCGGGACGATCTCTGCGGTGAGCGCCAACGCCAGCCGGTGCAGCCGTCCAATCACCTCCACCGGAGAGGTGTCGAGGTCGGGGCGTTCGCGGCGCCATTGCTCACTGATCCAGTCGACGTGGTCAGAGTGCGGAGGAGTCATGACTCGATATTAGCTTCCGAGGAAGGTAATATCACTTCCATGGAAGATAAATGGGGCCGTTGGGTCGCCCTCACCGCAATCGCCCCGATCGCGTGGGGGAGCACCTACTTCGTTACGGGCCACCTGCTGCCACCAGACACCGCGCTATGGGGCGGTGTCATTCGCTGCCTGCCTGCGGGGTTGTTGTTGCTCGCTGTGGTGCGGCGGCTGCCCACCGGATCGTGGTGGTGGCGTTCGTTCTTGCTGGGTCTGCTCAGTGTGGGCGGGTTGAATGTGCTGGTCTATGTGGTGGCCCAACGGCTCCCTTCAAGCCTGGCGGCCACCCTGATGTCGACCTCGGCGGCGGCCATGCTGGTGTTGAGCTGGCTGATTCTGCACCAGCGGCCCCGGTTGGCCGCGGTGTTGGGCGCCGTTGTCGGCATCGCTGGTGTCGTGGTCATGATGGGCTTCGGTGTTGGTCCGATCGATCCGTGGGGTGTGGTGGCCTCCATCGTCGCCATGCTGTCCTCGACGCTGGGTTTCGTGCTCACGGCCAAGTGGGGATCTGCAGTCCCGCCGGTGACCATGGCGTCCTGGCAGTTGGTGGCTGGCTCGCTCGTGGTACTGCCTGCGGCGATCATCGTCGAAGGACCGCCGCCCGCCCTCGATGGTCCCGCCATTGCTGGATTCGCCTACCTGATCGTGGTCGCCACCGCCATCGCCTATGCGGCCTGGTTCACCGGGCTGCGACGACTGTCCGGTGCAGCGGTCGGGATCATTGGTCTACTCAACCCGGTTACCGGCGTGCTGCTCGGGGTACTGCTCGGCGGTGAAGTGTTCGGTGTGCCACAGGCGGTTGGCCTGGCCCTGGTGATGAGTGGCGTACTGCTCGGAGTACGCGCGGGTCGTTCCCGAGCCGACTCCGCCACCCCACCACCAGAGCTGCCGGCCACCTACGAGCCGTCGCCGATGCGTAGCACTGCGGCTCCGCGCACTCTGCCACCGACCAGGTCGGTCATGGCCTCAGCGACCGAATCCAGCGAGTAGACCGAACTCACCGCCGGGGTGATCGTTCCTTCAGTGATAGCGGCAACGACTGGTGCCAGCGCGTCTCGATGCTCAGCCGCCATCACCATCGTGAGTCGCTGGGACACCACATTGGAGAGCGCTGCTGCCAGTAGTTGGCGTCCGAATCCGCCGCCGATGGGGCCACCACCTTCGCCCCCGACGATGACCAGAGTGCCGTTCTTGGTGAGGATGCGTCGCAGCTTGCGCAGCGGGCGTCGACCTCCCATGTCGATGATCACGTCGTAGCGATCGGTTCCGGCGGTCGGCTCGGTCGTTGCATAATCCAGAACCTGATCGGCGCCCAACTCGAGAACGAGATCAGCTTTGGCTGCACTTGCGACCCCGGTCACGTGAGCGCCGGCAGCGTGCGCGAGCTGGGTCACCCAGGCACCCACCCCACCGGAGGCGCCGAGCACCAGTACGCGTTGGCCAGCGGTAACCTGTCCCTGCTCGTGGACGGCCTGATATGCGGTGATCCCGGAGATGGCAACCGCTGCGGCCTTCTCGGCGGGCAACTGCGCGGGGCGCTGCACCAGATTGTCGGCGCGGGCGATCGCATAGGGCGCGAACGCCCCGACCGCGATTCCCAACACCTCGTCGCCAACAGTGAAGTCATCGACTCCCTCGCCGAGGGCGATGATGCGCCCGGCCACGTCGGCTCCAGGAATGCGCTGCGCCGGACGACGCAGGCCGAAGCCCATCAGTCGCATCACATAGGGCAGTCCGGTCATCAAGTGCCAGGTGCCGCGGTTCAGCCCGGCGGCATGGACGGCGAGAAGCACCTCGCCGGGACCCGGGGTGGGTACGGCGACGTCGGCGAAGTGCAGGGCGTCTGCATTGCCGTAGCGGTCTTGGACGACGGCACGCATGCGCGTCGGAGTCGCTGCGGCCGAGCTGGCTGCGGGTTGAGGGTGAGTGCTGGTCATGGCGTTCTCTCCAGGGCGTTGTTTGTTCGTACTAAGTACGACTGACTTGTGAGAACGCTACCGTACTAAGTACGATCCAACAACGGAATGGCGCAGACTTACCCATCCCGAGACTGGAGGAGGCATAGTGAGCGCAGCCAACGAGCGTCCAGCCCTGACCCGCGAGCGAGTGATTTGCGCCGCGATGGAGCTCGCTGACCGCCGCGGCATCGAGGCCTTGACCATCCGCGCGTTGGCCACAGAGCTTCAGACCAAACCCATGAGTCTGTATCACCACGTCGCAGGCAAAGAGGCGATTGTGAACGGCCTGGTCGACCAGGTGTTTTCCGAGATCGAACTGCCGCCGCAGGACCTGCCCTGGCGTGACGCGATCCGGCACCGCTACCTGTCAGCGCGGCGCGTGCTGCGCCAACATCCTTGGGCTCCGCCGCTGATGGAATCGCGCACCAGCCCCGGATCGGCCACCTTGACCCATCACGATGCGGTGTTGGCCTGCCTGAGGCGCGGCGGATTGGACTGGTCGTTGGTCGCGCACGCCTACGCCCTCCTTGACGCGTTCGTCTATGGCTTCGCCCTGCAGGAGGCATCGCTGCCGTTCGACGGCAACGCAGAGGTTGCCGAACTGGCAGATCAGATGGCCAGCGCATTCCCCGAAGGTGCCTACTCGACCCTGGTGGAGTTCACCACCCAACACGTGCTCCAGCCCGGGTATGACTTTGCAGACTCCTTCGAGTTCGGGCTGGACATGCTGCTGAACGGCATCGAAGCCGCCCGCTGACGGTCCGGGTCGTCGATCCCGCCGCTGCGCGACAGACGCGCCCGTCAGCCAGGCTGGCTGACCCGCCGGGCGAACTCGATGATCTCCTGCTCGGTCTCGGCCCGCGTGATCGGCTCGTTGTGTACCTCGTGGCGCACCCCGGTGAACACCCGGGTGCGGACGTCGGCGTGGCCGGTGGCAACCAGCCGATTCGACACGTGGTAAGCGCCCTCGCCGTAGTTGCACACCGGGTCCTGATCGCCGGCGAGCACCAATACGGGCAGTTCGGCGGGGATCGTGGCGTACCACTGCTCGGCGTTCGCCTGGTCGTACAGATCGACGAAGCTCTGCAAGAACCGAGCGCTCAAGGGCGCCCCGAAATTGTTGAACGGATCGCGGCCGTGATCAGCAACGACCTCGGCGTCCAGGGCGACCCAATCGGTCGGACCCGGATTCGGCCCGCAGCGATCCAGGAAGCCATCGAACAGTTGGCCCACCAGTTCGGCCGGGGCGGGCTCGGCTGCCCTGGCACCGGCCGCGAGATCAGCCAGCGCTGCTCGATCGATGGTTTGCTCGATGCCGCGCAGCTGGGCTGCGATCCCGCACAGGGCCAGCCCTGACAGCTGTGCCATCGGGTCGGACGCCATGGCGCGCGCGATCATCGAACCCCAACTGTGGCCGAAGACGACATAGGGCAGCACCGGCAGGCCCTCCCGGACCTGCTGCTGGAAGGTCAGCTCGTCGGCGACGACGACCTGGGCCCCGTTCTCGCCGGCATCTCCCCAAATGCCCTGGCGCATGGCGGTGCGTCCGTGCCCGGCATGGTCATCTGCTGCGACGACGAACCCGGCGTCCACCAGGGCGGAAATCAGGTGCAGATAGCGGCGAGAGTGCTCACCGAGCCCGTGGATGAGCTGGACGATCGCCCGCGGTTCTCCCGCAGGTGTGTAGACCCACCCTTGGATCAGGTCGCGGCCGTTACTGGATAGGAACTCGATTTCGCGCAGGGACACCGTTATCTCCTTGTTGCCGACTCAATCTCGGGCTGGCGGGGTTCTCAGCCAGCGTAGCTGGGCAACTCGATCACATAGGTGTCGATGGTCGCTCCGCCATACCAATCGCTGGGAAACAGAATCCGAGTGCCGCTGGGGCTCATCACCACATTGGGCTGAGCCCAGTAGTTCTGGTCGGAGGAATCCGCGTCATAGCCGAAGCTGCGATGGTGGGCCACCCGGCACACCTGCTTGGTGTCGACATTGGCCAACAGCACTTCTTGTTCGAGATAGGTGGGATCGGGGCTGGCGGTATCCAGTCCGTTGCCGGTTGCCGCCAGGGCAACCCAGCCGGGATTGCGATACGCGCGGCCACTCACCAGGGTTCCGGTGGGCGGGTAGGGATCGCCCTGGGATTCGCCGATGATTGTGGACACTGCGCCGGTGTCCAGGTTGGCCACCATCAAGGTGCCGCTGCCGCTGGGCCCGTCGTACTGGACGCCGGCAACCAGGTCATCGCCGGCGGCGTTGCGCAGCAGGTCGCTGTGTTCTTCGCCGCTCCAGGCCAGGGTTCGCTTCACTGTATTGCTGGTCGCGTCCAGCACGGTGCTGGAGCTCTGTCCGGCCAGGAATCGCGAGGCGCCCGATGGGCTGGCCTGGGCAACCACGGCCGTCAAGTGCTGGGTGGGACCAATGGTGTTGGTGGAGATGCGGTAGCTGAAGCCCTCGTAGGTGGTCTCATCGCCACTGGTGTCGCGACAGCCCAACCCGATGAGGTCGTTGTCGGTACTCATGAAGAACGGGTCGCTGCCGCCGCTGACTAGATCCGCCCTGGCGCAGACCGACTTCAGTACCCCGGAGGTGATGTCGGTGCGGAAGTCGTGGATCGTATCTTTGACCCCAGTGGAGACGTGCATTCGGGTGAGCACGAAGGAGTTCTGGTCGACGTAGTAGATCAGGTCCGGGTCGGTCGTACTCCAATAGAACTGCTCGACATCGGCGGGGTTGATGTCGAGCATCTTGATGTAGGCGTAGGTCTTGCCGTTGAACAACGCCCACCCTTGTGAGGACTCGGTGACGTAGAGCAGCAGGTAGCTCTCGTCGGCATTCCACGCCGGAATCGTCGGGTAGGCGGGCACCACGACGCTGGCATCGGGCCAGCGCGCCGCCACATCGGTGACGCGGCGAATCGTGGTGCCGAAGTCAGGATCGATCACTGCCTGGCCGACGGCGGGCTTGGCCAGTTTGGTGTAGGCGACCTTCGCCTTGCCGGTGATCCCCGCTCCGGCGCACAGATCGGTGGCAGGGGTGGTCGTGGCAGCACGCACTGTGATGGTGGCGGTGGCTGAGGCGATGGTCTTCGCGCCGTGCCAGCCCAGTGCGACGGCGCGCACGGAGAAGGTTCCTGCGGTGGTCAGCGTCACCGACAGCTTCGAGGTGCCCTTGATCGTCTCGGTGCCGCGGCCGACGACCGTCCAGTGGCCACCGATCAGGGCCTGCACTTGGGTGGGCCGATCATTTCGGGCGGGGGTGAAGGTGGCCGTGGCCGTGACGGCGCGTCCGGCCGTGGCGGCGGCGGGTATCGACAAGGTGGCTCGCTGGGTGACGGAGCGGATGCGTTGGGAGGCGGAGATGCGACGCGGATAGCGCTGCTGCTTGACGGTGACCGCTTTGGCGACGACCCGCACCAACGCGGTGCTCTTGGTCGATGCGGTCAGAGAGTAGGCACCGGTTGCGGTGGTGCGTCCCCCGGCGGCCTTCTTCCACACACAGTGGCGGTGGCTTGCGTTCACGNNCGGCGCTGCAGTTTCACCGGACGCGCCACCTTCGTGCCGATCCGTCCCGACACGGTGAACCGCTCGCCCGGCATCGGTGAACGTGGCGAGACGTGCATCGTCACGGCGGTGGCGGCTTGGGCCGTGGTCGCTGGTGCGACGGCGCCGAGGCCGATGCCGATCATGGCCATGGCCAGGAGTGGGGAAGTCCAGCGAGTGAATGTGAGCAAGAGCACCTCCAGGAATAGGCACACCCTACGGGGTGTACCCAGACCTGCCAATGGTGGCAGCTGCCAGGCGGGTCAGGAAAGGCTTTCCTAATGAATGAGAAATGAAGGGTGGGTAATTTCTCTCCCCGAGCAGGTGACATTTATGAGAGTATTCTCATTTGCCAACCCATCGTGAGCGTACAAGCGCAGATGCCGAAGTGGGGACCCCTGGAAATACGCCAGGAAATCGGTAGGGTCACTGCTCAGACAGTCTGATGTTCTTGCCGATCCCAGTGCGCCCGGAATTCCGATTATCGCGGGGCTTTGAACCGTGATGGCGCGACACCGGTGAGGACATCGAGCTGGGCTACCCACCCAATAATCAGAGGAGACCCCCATGTTGCACTGGAAACCTGTCACCGCCACTCTCATCGGGATTGCGGCCATCTGTGCCCCCGCGGCTGCGGCGTCGGCCGCGCCCCTTCCCTCGACGGAGGTTGCTGCTTCCACCAAGGCCAATGCCCTCACTGCCATGCACGGCGAGGCGTTCGCCTATGCGAAGTACACCGCCTTCGCCAGTGAAGCTGCCCGCAACGGCAGCCCATCGATCTCGGCACTGTTCACCCGCACCGCGAAGGTCGAACTGACCGAGCACTTCGCCGATGAGGCGGTGATCGCCGGCCTGGTCGGAAGCGACGCGTCCAACCTTGCTGATGCCATCGCCGGTGAGACCTACGAGGCCACCACGATGTATCC
>DMIX01000110.1 GCA_003451975.1 Propionibacteriaceae bacterium | reverse complement strand
CAATTGAACAGTCCGATCGAGAGAAGGACAGGTGAACGGCCTTCAGGCCGTGAGCGTTTTATATGGGGAGTCTGGTTACCGCCGGGCTCCCCAAGCGCTTTTCTTGGCTACCTCACGTGAGCCTCCATTTGGTCCTCGCCGAGCAGCAGCCGGTCGACCACTGACGCGACGGTTCGCCTCTCCGTGGTCGCCTTGTCGAAGAGCACATCGGTCGCCTCCGGATCGAGGCGAAGCTCAACTCGAACCTTGGACCCGGGCAGGCGCTCCACTGATCGTGGCCGTCCTCGGTGTGCCCGACGAGGCTCACTCTCGGCCATCTGCCGCCCCTATCCAGTGTGCTGCGGTTAATTCACCGGAAATGCTAGGGAAAATGTCAGAGTGTCGCAACCAGGTGTGCTCCAAAGGCCCTTCCACTAGGCCAATTGCGAGTCCGTGAGTCTCAGGTAAATCTCGCAGACCTATTTTCGGGGCTATCAGATATAGATACCGCTAATGAAAGGCGCGTATCTGATACGTGGGTAGCGGGGGCCGTTTATGGGGTTGGGGGTGGTTGTGGTGGGGCGTCTGGTGGTTGCGCCCGGCAAAGTATGCCCGTATCATTCCTGATTGGAGGTGTGGATCATGCGCAGTCGTCAGCAGAGCCTGCTGTCCTCGGCCCGCGAGGCCAAGGGCTGGACCCAGCGCGCGCTCGCAGATAACGCAGGGGTCTCGCAGCCCACGATTTCCAAGGCGGAGGCAGGCCTGGTGCCGCTCAACCCGGAGGCCTGTAAGTCGGTGGCGCATGTCCTGGAAGTCGCGCCGGCGCTTATCGCAGCGTCGGCGACATGCTCGGTCTCGGTGAACCCAATCCACCATCGCAGGCGAGCTAGCACCATGTCGGCAACCGTGATGCGGCGGATCGAAGGCACCACTCTCCTCACTCAGTACTCGGTGGACCAACTCACGAGCGGGATCGACCTCGTTGCTGAGGCCAAGCTTCCGACCATCCCTATTGGCACTTGTGCACCGGAGCAGGCCGCGCAGCAGCTGCGTGATGAGTGGCGTATCCCGGACGGACCTGTCAGTCATGTGACTGCGTTGCTCGAGGCGGCGGGCGTCATTGTGATTGTGCGCGACTTGCACGCGGCGGGGCAGGATGCACTGTCGTCTCGAGGTTCCGCAGTTGGGCCGAGCAGTCCGCTGGTGGTGATGTCGTCAGGTATCCCGGCCGACCGGCTCCGATTCACCCTCGCGCACGAGCTGGGTCACCTGGTGATGCACTCGATGCCAACCGATGACCAGGAGCAACAGGCCAATGCGTTCGCCTCGGAATTTCTGATGCCCGCGTCTGTGATTGCTGAAGAGTTGGTTGGCCTGGCGAGCACGGACTTCGACATGCTCTTCCGCCTCAAGGCCCGGTGGGGGGTATCGATCGCCGCCCTGATGCGCCGCGCGCATGATCTGGGCGAAGTGAGTGACCGCCAGTACCGCGCATTCCATGTGAACCTCAACCGCCTCGGCTGGCGGTTGGTTGAACCCAACCAACCCGATCGGGAGGTTCCGACGACGATGCGGCGGCTGATCGACCTCCGACTTGAGTCAGGGGAGTCCCTCGACCAGCTGGCGAGTCGTGCAGGCATGCTCGTCCCTCAGTTCTTGAAGGTGTATCGCCCTGACCTTGCCCAGCCGGTATCCCGCACACTTCGCCTAGGAGGGGACCTACCGTGACCCTGTCGTTGAAGCTTGGCCACGAGCACGCGGCGGTAGTTGAGCAGCTGCACGTCGAACGGCCACTGCCCGCTCGGACGCCGCTGTTCGCCGGGGAGGACCTTGCCCTCCTCGCACACATGTCAGCCAAGGAGGCCACTAACGGGCTCGCGCAGCTCTGTGGGGAGCTGCGCTTGGGTGCGGTTTATTGCACCTCGCGGGCCGCAGTCATCGCAGAACTTGCCAACCTTCATCACCGCGCCGGCGGTGGCCCAGCACTGTTTGACCGCGATCTCTACACCGGCAAGGGACGCCTCTTTGCCGGCACTCACAACCTCGACCCCACCTGGGTGGCGGCGCAGCGACGCTCGGGCCTCGAGTTCGGCCTCACCGACTCGGCCTACATCGCAGCGGACGACGATCTAGGCCTGAAGCGGACGCTGGACCAGGCGATGGTGATCCCGGGGGCCATCGCGGCCTTGCCTGTCGCGTCCCGATGGGTGTCGCACCGGGCCGGCGAGATGGTGACAGCAATCAACAGGGCGGGCGTCCCCGTGGCGCTGATGCTCGAGCATGCCGCTGATCCGTTCTCCGCTGGGCGCACTGTGAAGGGGCTCCTCGAGATTCTCGACAGCGCTGACGTCCCCGTTCTCCTCTTGCGGAGCGACTCGTCGGCGATTGGAGCGCTGGCGTTCGGTGCTGCGCACGCTGCAATCGGTACGTCTTCCTCGCGACGGCACGTATTCCCGTTGAAGAGCGGTCATGCGATTCCGGGGGTACGCGAGGAGTCGGCATACGTTCTCTCGGCGATGTCCTACCGCAAATTGTCGACCATCAACCACGCGATCGCCGTATCTGAGGGGGACGACATCCCTTGGATCTGTGAGCTGTCGTGCTGTGAAGGGGCGCGTCTCGACGGTCTCGCCACTCGCGAAGAAGCCACCCGACACTCTCTCGTGAGCCAGCAGGACCTGCTTGGCACGGTGTTGCTCGACGCAGAGGTGGCTGCTGCAGGTTGGAAGGCCAAGTGCACCCACGCGCTGTCCATAAACGAGGAAATGTCGCGCAAAATCAAGAGCACCTGGCCGGTGCCTGCCTTCCTTCAGGCATGGACGAACGCTGTCAGGTGAGTGCGTCGACGCGAAGTGCGACGTCGAAGAGCTGCTCAACCATCAGCCGACTTTGAATGGCCGTTGGCCGAGACTCGGCGCGCCTAGAAGCGCGGCCTGCGTTGAGCGTGATGGCTTGGCCATCGTGAACCTGAACCAGCCAATGCCCATCAAGCTGGCATTGCCACACGTCCCAGTCGGTTGCTGTCTGTGTAGCGAGGACCGTTGCCCCGTAGTAAGACAGGGCGGCCAAGGCGCCTTCTGACCGGCGCAGGTCGCCACACGTGACGAAGCCTCGAATCTCGAGAACGGGCGGGTCGGAGGTATCCACCTCGTCCCGAACCGCAGCGCGGTCCAACACCGGCGCCACTCCGCCAGAGAGGCGGGCGTTGAGGGCTTCGTGATCCCACAGCACGATCGGGCACACGATCCGTCCCAATAGCCAGACGGGGGCGAGGAGTGTGCCGGCAAGATCTGATGCGGTGAACGCCGCCGACGCATCGGCCAGCGTTGAGCGGTTCGCCACTGGCAGCCGTTCGATCACGACGCACCGCCCTTCATTCCAATGGCTTCGCCAAATACCTCATCAAGAGGAACATTCAACGTCCGAGCGACTGCCCCCACGAAGAAGAACCCGGGCGAGGCTACTCGGCCCTGCTCGACACGC
>DMIX01000087.1 GCA_003451975.1 Propionibacteriaceae bacterium | reverse complement strand
GCTGGATGCGGATGGGGCGGGTCAAATGGTGTGTTTGGTGAGCCCCCGTGGCAGCTGGCGGTCCCATGAAGTCGTCGCTGCCCAACCGGTGCACGTCAAGGAGCCTGCGTCAGCCCCGGGGCGGACCACGAGGCGTCGCGAAGAAAGCCGCCCGCGCCAGATGTGGGAAACTGGACCAGTCCCGGCGCTGGCAACGAAGTTATCCCTGAGGAAGGTCAAAGATGTCCGATCTAACCTGGAGCGAGCTGGACGTGCGCGCTGTCAATACTGCACGCATCTTGGCGGCAGACGCTGTGGAGAAGGTCGGCAACGGCCATCCCGGCACCGCTATCTCGCTGGCCCCGCTGGCTTACCTGCTCTACCAGAAGGTGATGCGGCACGATCCGGCCGATCCGCGGTGGGCCGGACGTGACCGCTTCGTGCTGTCCATTGGTCACTCCTCGCTCACCCAATACACCCAGCTGTACCTGGCCGGTTTCGGCCTGGATCTGGACGACCTGAAGGCGCTGCGCACCGAAGGCTCGCTGACTCCGGGCCACCCGGAGTACGGGCATACCGCTGGCGTCGAGGTGACCACGGGCCCGCTGGGTGCAGGCGTGGCCAACGCCGTCGGCTTCGCCATGGCCGGACGCCGAGAGCGTGCCCTGCTGGACCCGAACACCCCGGTGGAAGAGCCCTCGCCGTTCGACCACTTCGTCTACTGCATCACCGGGGACGGCTGCATGCAGGAAGGGCCCGCCTCTGAAGCGTCCTCCCTGGCCGGCACCCAGAAGCTGGGCAACCTGATCGTCATCTACGACGACAACCGCATCTCCATCGAAGGCGAAACCTCCATCGCGTTCACCGAGGACGTCGCCGCCCGCTACGCCGCCTACGGCTGGCACGTGCAGCACGTCGACTGGACCGGCGGCGGCACCAGCTACTCCGAAAACGTCGAAGCCCTCAATGAAGCCATCCAGGCAGCACAGGCCGTCACCGACCAGCCCAGCTTCATCAAGCTCACCACCGTGATCGGCTGGCCGCTGCCCACCAAGGCCGGTGACCACAGCGTCCACGGCGCCAAGCTCGGTGCCGAAGAGGTTGCCGGGCTGAAGACCGAACTGGGCTTCGACCCAGACGTCAGTTTCCCCTCCGAGGCAGACGTGCTGTCCCATACCCGCAACAATGCCGCGACCCGTGCGGCCGCAGCCAAAGCCGAATGGAACAAGGCTTTCGATGCCTGGCGTTCGGCCAACCCGGCCCAGGCCGAGTTGTTCGACCGGCTGGCCGCCGACGTCGTCCCCGATCTGTCCGCCGTGCTGCCGGTCTTCGCTCCGGGCAAGAAGGCCACCCGGGCCGCGTCCGGTGAAGTGCTCACCGCCATCGCCGAAGCCATGCCCGAGTTGTGGGGCGGCTCGGCCGACCTGGCCGGCTCCAACAACACCACCATGAAGGGCCAGAAGTCCTTCCTGCCGCCGGAGCGATCCAGCCACGAATTCAGCGGCGACTTCTCCGGACGGGTGCTGCACTTCGGCATCCGCGAACATGCCATGGGCAACATCCTCAACGCCATCAACACCGGCCTCACCCGCGCCTACGGCGGTACTTTCCTGGTCTTTGCCGACTACATGCGTGGCGCGGTGCGGCTGGCCGCCCTGCAGAAGATCCCCACCATCTTCGTGTGGACCCATGACTCCATCGGCGTCGGCGAGGACGGCCCCACCCACCAGCCCATTGAGCACGTCGCCAGCTTGCGCATCATGCCTGGCATCGACGTGATCCGTCCGGCTGACGCCAACGAGACCGCTCAGGCCTGGTCGCTGGCACTGGCCCACAACGACCGGCCCAGCGCACTGATCTTGTCGCGTCAAGACCTGCCGATCATCGACCGGGACGCCGCTGGCGTCGCGCCAGCCACCGAGGTCGCCAAGGGTGCCTACACCCTCATCGACGCCGACGGCGAACTTAAGGTCGTCATCATCGCCACCGGCTCGGAGGTCGCGGTGGCCCTGGACGCCCGCGACGCGCTGCAAGCTGAAGGCATCGGCACCCGCGTGGTCTCGGCGCCCTGCCTGGAGTGGTTCAACGCCCAGCCCGCCGACTACCGCGCCGCCGTGCTGCCCGATGCGGTGGCCAAGGTGGCCGTCGAAGCAGGAGTGCCCAACGGCTGGCGCGAATACGTCGGCCAGACCGGAGAGGTGGTCGGCATCAATCACTTCGGTGAATCCGCGTCGGGCGCGGTGCTGTTCGCCAAGTACGGCTTCACCGCCGAGAACGTGGCTGCCCACGCCAAGACCGCTCTGGCCCGGCTCGGCTGAGATTGGCCATCACCGACACTGCTAAGCACGTCAGGGCCAACTCCCTGCTGCTGCTGACCGCTGCCCTGTGGGGTTTCGCCTTCGCCGCCCAGCGCGTCGGAGCCGGCCTCATGGGGCCGTTCACCTTCACCGCTATCCGCTTCGCGCTGGGCGTGCTCGTGCTGCTGCCGATCATCTGGATAGTTTCGGCCCGACGCAAAGTGCCCTGGGAACGTCGACGCGGCTACTGGAAGGCAGCAGTTTTGCCCGGTGTTCTGACCGGCGCTGTGCTCACCGTGGCGATGAATCTGCAGCAAACCGCCCTCATTTGGGTGCCGGCCGGCACCGCGGCCTTCATCACCGGGCTGTACATGGTCTTCGTGCCGGTGATCGCAGCCTTCCGCGGCCACCGCAGTGCACTGTCCACCGTCGTCGGCGTGTTGTCGTCGGTGATCGGGCTGTATCTGATCAGCGGCACCAACGGGTTCGGACTGGGCTTCGGCGAGCTCATGTTGGTGGCCTCGGCGGTGATCTGGGCGGTCCACATCCTGCTCGTGGAGAACTTCAGCGCGAAGCTGTCCACACTGCGCTTCGCCGCGGTTCAGTTCATCACGTGTTCGGTGTTCAGTGCGGTGATCGCATTGTTCGCCGAACCAGCGCCATTTACCGGAATCGCCGAAGCCTGGTGGCCGCTGGTCTACGGCGGCGTGTTCTCTGTGGGTGTGGCGTTCACCTTGCAGGTGGTGGCCCAACGCGACGCACTGGCCTCCCACGCTGCGCTGATTCTGGCCATGGAGTCCGTCTTCGGTGCTCTGGGCGGTGCCATCTTCCTGGGAGAGTCGATGACGCCGCGCGGCTATCTGGGAGCCGCCCTAATGGTCACCGGCATGGTGGTCGCTCAGCTCGGTGCGCTGCGAGCCTCCGCAGCGTCCACACCCCCGGACATCGAGTTGTCGCCGGAACGCTCAGACGGCGCTGCAGAGGCCCCGGCCCGCCCGCGGTTATGACTGCGCAGGGCGCGGTCGACGTCGCGGTGGTGGCGGCGGCATAACCCGCCACGCCTGAATCTGCTCCCAGGTGAGGTCATGTTCGGTGCCGTAGCGGTCTTGGAGGCGGACGGTGCCGTTGGCGTTGGCGACGATGTGGCCAATCAGCTCGTGCGGGCCGTCGGTGGCCGTATACCGAACAGTGATGCGTGTTCCTATCTCGGGATCGTGGCGTTCCACTACCGTTGACCTCCGTAACTCGTACAGTTGGCGACGAGGCTAGTATCCCGAAGTGAGGAGCCCTAATGGCATACGTGATCACCGATCCGTGCGTGGATGTGAAAGACAAGGCGTGCGTTGAGGAATGCCCCGTCGACTGCATCTACGAAGGAACCCGCACGCTGTACATCCAGCCGGATGAGTGTGTGGACTGCACCTC
>DMIX01000213.1 GCA_003451975.1 Propionibacteriaceae bacterium | reverse complement strand
GAGTGGGCCCGGCAGGAGTTCGCCTATCTCGCCGCCCACGCCACCGATGAGCCGCGGGCGCGGGTCGATCCGTGGCGGCGAACCACCGGCCTACACACCCTGCGCACCCCTCGAGCGCTGGCTGCGGTCCGCGAGCTCTGGCTGGCCCGCGAGAAGCTGGCTCAGGACTTGGATCGTGCTCCCGGACGAGTGGTTCCTGACCGTGCCATCACCGAGTTGGTCGCGCGGCTCGACACCGAACCCACCAAACGTCTGGGGCGCAGCGAACTGCGCCAGGTTCGAGCCTTCAATAACCGCGTCGCGGCTCGCTACGAGTCGCTGTGGTTGAGTGCGCTGACACGAGCCGCCGAGATGTCCTCCCACGAGCTGCCGCCACGGCACCTTGCTCCGGACGGCCCGCCCCAGCCGCGTTCCTGGGAACGCCGTTGGCCGCGTTCTTTCGAGCGTTTCTACCGGATTCGACCCGCACTGGCTGATCTCGCCGAGAGCCTCGATGTGCCTGCGGAGAACCTGCTGTCACCGGACCATCTGCGCCGCCTGCTCTGGGATTCGCCCGACAGTCAGGACGAAGCGCAGATCGACGCGCGGCTGCAGGAACTGGGTACCCGGCCGTGGCAGCGCGAGCTCGTGGTGCCTGTTATCGCTCAGTACTGGTCAGCGGAGTGACGCTCTCCCCTGCAGCGATCTGCTCGGTGGCATAGCGCGCCAGGTCTTGGGCAGTGAGCCCCTGCTCGACGAGCAGCTCTTCGCGTGATCCTTGGGGTAGGTAGCCGGGTTGCACACCGAACTCGCGGAACCGGCTGGTGATGCCTGCGATCCGGGCTTCTTGGCTGATCCGCGCTCCCAGACCGCCGACGACTTCGCCGTCCTCGATGCTGATCACCAGTTCGTGTGCGGCGACCAGTTCCAGCAGGTCGCTCGACACCGGCAGCGCCCACACCGGGTCGACCACAGTGGCACCGATTCCCTGCTGATCCAGGCGCTTTCCGACTTCCACGGCCGTTCCGCACAGCTGACCGAAGCCGATGACCAGCACCCGAGGCTTCGCGCTCTGACACAGGATGTCGACATCGCCATGCCGTGCTTTCGTCGGCAGCGGTTCTGGAAGCGTCTCCTTGGAGTATCGAATCACCGTCGGTGCGTCGTCGATGGCCACGGCCAGCCGCAGCGCTTCGGTGAGCCGTTGTTCATCCCGGGGAGCGGTGAGTTTCAGGTTCGGTACCAGTCCCAACAGCGAGCTGTCCCACACTCCGTGATGGCTGGCACCGTCAGGCCCGGTGATGCCGGCGCGGTCCAAGACGAAGGTGACACCGAGTCGGTGCAGGCCGACATCCATCAGAACCTGATCGAAGGCACGGTTGAGGAAGGTTGCGTAGACCGCTACCACCGGGTGCAGGTCTCCGGTGGCCATGCCAGCGGCCGCAGTCACCGCGTGCTGCTCGGCGATCCCAACGTCGAAGACTCGATCGGGAAACAGCTTGGCGAAACGTCCCAATCCGGTGGGGTGCAGCATTGCCGCGGTGACAGCGACCACCGAATCGTCGGTGGCGCCGATCCGAGCGAGTTCGTCGCCGAACGCATCGGTCCAGGTACGCCCTCGACACACCAGCGGCTCGCCGGTATCGCTGTCGATCACGCCGACGGCGTGGAACCGGTCTTGTTCGTTCTCCTCTGCANNCTGCAGCTCGGAAGCCGCGACCTTTTTCGGTGATGCAATGCACCAGCACCGGGCCCTCGAACTGCTTGGCCTGATGCAATGCCAGCTCCATCGCCGCGATGTCGTGGCCGTTGATCGGACCGACGTACTTCAACCCCAGATCGGAGAACATGCCCTGGGGCACCAGCACGTCCTTCACGCCGGTTTTCAAGCCGTGCATGAGCCCGTAGATCATGGGTCCGATCACCGGAGTAGCCCTGAGCCGCTCCTTGATCGTGCGCAGCAGGCGCTCATAGCGGCGGTCGGTTCGAATTGCCGACAGCTGCTGGCCCAGGCCCGACAACTGAGTTGCCAAGCCACCCACGGTTGGGGTGTAAGAGCGGCCATTGTCGTTGACCACGATGACCAGACGCTCGTCCTCACCCACGGAGATGTTGTTCAATCCCTCCCAGGCCATGCCGCCGGTCAGCGCACCGTCGCCGATGACGGCGACCACCCAGCGCTGCTCGCCGCGCAACCGGTAGGCCTTGGCGAGCCCATCAGCCCAGGACAGCGAGGTCGAGGCGTGGGAGTTCTCCACCCAGTCATGGGGCGACTCGGTGCGGCTAGGATACCCCGAAAGCCCGTGACGCTGGCGAAGAGTGGGAAACCGGCTCTGCCGTCCAGTCAGGATCTTGTGAACGTAGCTCTGATGGCCGGTGTCGAAGATGATGGCGTCGTCGGGCGACTCGAAAACCCGATGGACGGCGATGGTGAGTTCTACAACTCCCAGGTTCGGACCCAGATGGCCACCGGTGCGACTGACGTTGTCGATCAGAAAAGTCCGGATCTCCTCGCACAGCCGGTCCAGTTGGTCTGCAGTGAGCCCCTGCAGATCTGCTGGTCCTGTGATCTCATTCAGCAAAGCCACTTGCAGAGTCTACGTCACCGGTGGGTAGCTGCAGGGCTCACCCGCCGACGTACCACCACACCAGGGCGGACACCGCGGCCGCCGCCAACAGGATCAAGCCACCCCGCTGCCAGCTTCGAAACTCCGGGCCTCTGTCCCAGTCTGCGCTCAGTAGAGCCGCCGCAGCCGGTGTCAGTACCGCCGAGGTCCACCACCACCACTGGTCCAATGCATCGGTGGCCAGCCACAGGCCCGCGAACGACCACATGGTGACGATGAGCCACCAGTCCAGCTTGAGCAGCAGTGCCACCGGAATGAGTCCGATCAAGAAGGCGAAAAGTGCGATCCAGATCGCCCAACCCAGTTTGCAGTCCCCGACGGAGTCGACGGCGGCATTGGCGCACAATGCGATCGACAGGCTGGCATTCGAGATCACCACAGCCACCCCGGCGACCACGAAGGCCGCCAGGCTGGCCAGGTAGGTCCAGGCAACTCGAGCCGACACCGGCATCACAGCGAAATCGCTGCGAGAGACCGTCGCCGAGCGCGCCTGTCGCCTGGACACGTACCCGACGTCCTACTTGGCCAACAGCGAACGCAACACGTATTGCATGATGCCACCGTGGCGGTAGTAATCAGCCTCACCGGGGGTATCGATGCGCACGATGGCGTCGAACACGACGGGTTCGCCCTCACCAGTGGCTTCCACTCGGACCGTCGCCGGTGTGGTGCCGTCGTTGAGTTCGGTGATGCCGGTGATCGAGAACGTCTCGGTGCCGGTCAGGCCCAGGCTGTCGGCATTCTGTCCTGCCGGGAACTGCAGCGGCAGCACGCCCATCCCGATGAGGTTCGAACGGTGAATCCGCTCGTAGCTCTCGGCGATGACGACCTTGACCCCCAGCAGCGTGGTGCCCTTTGCGGCCCAGTCCCGCGACGATCCCGAGCCGTACTCCTTGCCTGCCAGCACCACCAGCGGGATGCCCGCTTCGGCATAGTTTTCGGCGGCGTCGTAGGCGTAGACCACCGGGCCGTCGGGCTGGGTGAAGTCGCGGGTGAAGCCGCCTTCGGTGCCCGGTGCCACCTGGTTGCGCAGGCGAATGTTGGCGAAGGTGCCTCGGATCATCACCTCGTGATTGCCGCGTCGGCTACCCAGGCTGTTGAAATCCTTGCGCTCGACACCGTGCCCGGTGAGGTACTGGCCGGCCGGGGTTTCGGGCTTGATGGAGCCGGCCGGCGAGATGTGGTCGGTGGTGACCGAATCACCTAGCTTCATGAACACCCGCGCCCCTGTGACGTCGGCGACCGGAGCCGGAGTGGGCGGCATGCCATCGAAGTACGGGGCCCGCTGAATGTAGGTGGACGCGCCGTCCCAGGCGAACAGATTGCCTTCCGGGGTGGGCAGGTTCTGCCAGCGAGAGTCACCGGCGAACACGTCGGCGTACCGCTTGGCGAACATGTCGGCGCTGATCGAGGAGGTGACGACCTTCTCGATCTCCTCGGTGGTCGGCCACACGTCAGCCAGGTACACCGGCTCACCGTTAGCGCCGGTTCCCAGCGGTTCAGTGGCTAGGTCGATATTCATGGTTCCGGCCAAGGCGTAGGCGATGACCAGCGGCGGGGATGCCAGATAGTTCATCTTCACGTTGGGGCTGATGCGACCTTCGAAGTTCCGGTTGCCCGACAGCACTGCGGTCACCGCGAGGTTGTTGTCGTTGATCGCGGCCGACACTTCCGGGATCAACGGCCCGGTGTTGCCGATGCAGGTCACGCAGCCATAGCCCACGGTCTCAAAGCCGAGGGCGTTGAGATCGGCCTGCAACCCGGAGCGCTCGAAGTAGTCAGTGACCACCTGGGAACCGGGCGCCACCGTGGTCTTGACCCACGGCTTGGGCATCAAGCCCAGATCGTGGGCCTTCTTGGCCACCAGCGCTGCGCCGATCATGACCGACGGGTTGGAGGTGTTGGTGCAGGAAGTAATCGAAGCCACGGTGACAGCACCGTTACCCAACTCAAAACTGCGTCCATCGGGCAGCGTCACCGCGACAGTGCGCGAGGGATCGTCGGTGTAGGAGCCGATCACCTCTTCGTACTTCTCTTTGCTGGCCGACAACTCGATGCGATCCTGGGGACGCTTCGGGCCGGCGATGCTGGGCACCACGGTGGACAGGTCCAGTTCGAGCTTCTCGGAGTATCGCGGTTCGGCCGCAGGATCCAGCCACAGGCCCTGCGCTTTGGCGTAGGCCTCAACCAGGCCGATCTGCTCCTCGTCACGACCTGTCATACGCAGGTAGTCCAGCGTCTTGTCGTCCAACGGGAACACCGCGATCGTGGAGCCGTATTCGGGGCTCATGTTGCCGATGGTGGCGCGGTTGGCCAGCGGGATCTCCGAGACTCCCGGTCCGTAGAACTCCACGAACTTGCCCACCACACCGTGCTGGCGCAGCATCTCGGTGATGGTGAGCACCAGGTCGGTGGCAGTCACGCCGTCGTTGAGCTTGCCGGAGAGCTTGAAGCCGACCACTCGCGGGATCAGCATCGAGATGGGCTGGCCCAGC
>DMIX01000158.1 GCA_003451975.1 Propionibacteriaceae bacterium | reverse complement strand
GCAGCACCGTGCCGCGTCCGAAGCGCTGATCGATCACGAGCGGCGGCACCTTGCCATTGCGGAATCCGGGGATGTTCACCTGGGCAGCAATATCGGCGTAGGCCTTCTCCAGATGCGGCTGCAGGTCGGCAAACGGGATCTCTACGGTGAGCTTGACCCGGGACGGACCGAGCTTCTCGACGGTGCTGGACAAAATAGGCTCCTGATTGGAAGAAGGCAGACCCGCCAATCTTAGCGACCTCAATCGCGAAGGTCACACCGGCCCCCTCCACGTCGCTACACGTAGGTCACGTTGCTACGCGTGCACCTGTAGCAGCGTGACCTAGATGTAGCGAGGTGACGGGTTGGAGGTCGTCGGGGGCGGATTGAGTGTGCAGGGCCCGGTTCGGTTAGTCTTGTCTGCGCGCTCAGCCGAGCGCTTGCGGATGTAGCTCAATGGTAGAGCCCCAGCCTTCCAAGCTGGTCATGCGGGTTCGATTCCCGTCATCCGCTCCACAGGGAGCGACGTAGAACGGATCCCCCGGCATCGAGGATCCTCCGTCGAGGAGCCAACCAGACTTGTTCCATTCGGCACGGTCTTCCCTATCGACTGCCTGAAGTGCCCCCACGGACGGCAAGTGAACACGCCGTGAATACCACGGTGGAACACTGTCCTCTCTGAGCAGACATTCCTAACCTGTCTTTTGTAACCCCGCGGACGGAAAATGGGTCCCACGTGCAAAGAAATCGATGGCGAGTACTCGCCGCCACCGCCACGATTGCGGTCGGCCTCGCCGCCTCCGCTGCAGGCAGCAGCGCACGAGCGGAAGTCGTGGTAGACCCCGATTCCCCCAGTGCGCGAACGATGGAAGAGCTGACGACAACGCGAGTGCACTCACGCACAAATGACAAAACGTCCGTGTTCAGCGACGCTCAATTGACCGACCTAGCGACTGCCGCCAAATCAACGGGAACGAGCCTCTCCAGGCTGAAACAGATCCATCGCGGCGTGGACGCCTTCACGCAGCTCGTTGCCTTGGTACGTGCATCCAATCCGGGTGTTTTTGTTCAAGCCGGGCTCGGCTCTGCCGAAGACCCGACCCCATGGATCGTCTTCACAGATCACCCGGGCGATGCAGTTCAGCGGCAACTCGAACAGCTACCCACCGATGTTGACGTCCTCGTCCGCGCCCCGGCGAATGAGAGCGAACTGGACATGCAGGTCGAGGCTCTCGTTGCGGCCCTGGGTGCCCAGGACGGAATCCAGTCAGCCAGCGCCGGAGTCGTAGACAAAGGCCTGGCGATCAAGGTTGCCTACACGCGAGAACAACCGCAAAACGGTGGCGGGATTCCCGCGGAATCGATGACGATCAAGCATCAGGCGCTGAACGCCGTAGCCGGCAAGTTCGCCGATGGAGAGCTGCCCGTCACGGTGCAGTTCCAAGAAAGCTCCGACCCCATTTCGACCTCTGAAGCGATTCGTGGTGGCAGAGATCTCAACAGGGCGGACAACAACGGTGCCGAATGCACCGCCGGATTCGCGGTCGACCGAAACGGCGAGCGCGGGATACTCACGGCCCAACACTGTCGAAACGGACTTCGATATCAGAGTTCGCTAGCTGTTCAACCATCGAATCGACCAACTTCTGCGTCGACTACGCGGACTGGAGCGTTGCCTGCAACCTGGACTCGACTGTCACCCAAATCGACCAACCAGGCGATAGCGGTGGGCCATGGTTCCTCAGCACGACGGCAATCGGCATTCACTCAGGAGGCGGAGCCGGCATGAGCTTGTTCACGCGAATTGGTGCTGCCACGGACTTCCTCGACGCCACGGTGCTGCAGCAATGAGAATGCTGCGATGGGCCTTCGGGTCACTGGTCGCTGTGACAGCGCTCGCCGGATGCTCCTCGATTCCGGCGGTATCCCCGTCGGCACCGCCAGAGACCGGCCCGATGCCAACTTTGTTGACCTGGTCGAAGAACCCAACAAGCGACTTTCGCACCGATGCGCTGGCCGGCGGAGTTCTGGGGGTCAACGATGCGGGCTGTTTCACCCTGCACACAGAGATCCTCATGGCACCACCCGGATCAGCGGCGCTCCCCGACGGGACCGGCGTTGAGATGGCCGGGTACGGCATCGTCCACATCGGCGAGGAGATCCGCAATCTGCCCGCTGCCTATTGGGACATCACACCGGACGAGCCGAGCGCTCCCGGAATCGCCGAATGTCTGTCTGCCTCCGCTCCGGAGAAGGAATACGTCGTGATTTGGGATCGATAGCCGAGCATCGCCCGCGTCTCCCTCGGCTGCTCATCGGAGGGCCGGCACATCTCGAGGCCTTCCGGCTCTGCCGCCTGTCGCAGAGGCATTCGCCATAGTCGGCACCCCCAACGCCACTATGTGTCCGAAGGTTTCCCAAACATCGCAATCGCGAGCGACAATAGACAACAGTCAGCGAGATGGACCCATCCGACCAGCTGTGGCGGCGGAGGTACGGCCATCACAGCCATGGGAGGAAACTACGTGTCCACCGATACTGCGCCTGTGGGCGCCCCGATCGTGATCGAGTGGCTGCTCAACCCAGCAGCCGACGGCGCCCCTTTTAGCGAAGACCAGCAGGCCGCAATCATTGAGAACCTCCGCCAGCCGGAGTATCCGCCGGAGTTCACCGAAGCTCTGTGGACGGCCCTGCTGCGCGGTGATGCGTCCAGCCAGGCGTTGCAGGAGATGTTGTGGGATCTGCCCATGGCCCGCAAGCGCGGCTTCATGAAGGCTGTCGACGCCCAGTTGTCGGACCGCTACCCGATGTTCGCCGGTACCAGCGAGAAGTGGCCCTCCCTGAACGGCGTCGGCCCCTACATTCGCGAAGCCGAAGACCGCAATGCTGACTTCGAACTGGTCAACAAGGGCTACCTGGGCTACATGGATCTGGGCTACAGCCTGCGCGAGATCGAACTGATCGTCTGGCTGGAGGCGCTGCGCGATATGCAGTGCGCCAAGACCCCGTGTGTGTTGGGCGTGCTGACCAAGGACTCCGTTGAGCCCGACGGCGGTTGCCCGGTCAGCGTGGATATTCCCAAGATGTTCGAGCTGATGGGCACCGGACGTTTCCGCGAAGCCCTGGAGCACCTGGAGTCGATCAACCCGCTGCCGAACGTGACCGGCCGGGTGTGCCCGCAGGAACTGCAATGCCAGGCGCACTGTGTACATAAACACTCCATGAGCATCGGCCAGCTGGAGTGGTTCCTGCCGGAGTGGGAGAAGCGTGCCGAGCCCGAGCAGCTCAAAGCCCGTTTCGAGGGACGCATCGATCCCTGGCAGCAGCGCACCCGTCCGCCGGTCGCAGTGGTGGGTTCGGGCCCCGCGGGCCTGATCACCGCCTACTTGATGGCGGCCGAGGGCTTCCCGGTCACGGTCTTCGAGGCTTTCCACGAGCTCGGCGGCGTGCTGCGCTACGGCATCCCGGAGTTCCGGCTGCCCAACCAGCTCATCGACGATGTGGTGGCCAAGATCAAGGCGCTGGGTGGACGCTTCGTGACCAGCTTCGTGGTCGGCAAGACCGCCACCATTCAGCAACTGCGCGACGCGGGCTTCGTCAAGGTCTTCGTGGGTTCGGGAGCTGGTCTGCCCCGCTTCTTGAACGTGCCCGGCGAACATCTGCTGAATGTGATGAGCGCCAATGAGTTCCTGACGCGGGTGAACCTGATGCAGGCCCACAAGGCCGATCACGAGACTCCGCTACCAGAGGTCGCCGGTAAGGAGGTGCTCATCATCGGTGGTGGCAACACCGCCATGGATGCCGCGCGTACCTCCAAGCGACTGGGGGGCAAGGTGACCATCGTCTACCGCCGCACCCAGGCGGAGATGCCCGCCCGCGAGGAAGAGCTCGAGCATGCTCTCGAGGAGGGCATCGTGGTCTCCGAACTGCGCTCGCCGACCGAGTTCCTCGACGAGGACGGTTCGCACTTCGTCACCACCGCCGTGGTGGAGAAGATGGCGCTGGGCGAGCCCGACGAGTCGGGACGCCGGCGTCCGGTAGCCACCGGTGAGACGGAGAGCATCCGCGCTGATCTGGTGATCATGGCGCTCGGCAACGATGCCAACCCGATCATTAAAGACTCCGAGCCGCGGCTGGAGACCAGCAAGTGGGGCACGATCAACCAGGTCAGCATCTCTTCCAAGGAGACCACCCTTGAGGGTGTTTACACCGGTGGAGATGCCGCCCGTGGTGGCTCGACGGCTATCCGCGCCGCCGGGGACGGCCAGTCCGCAGCCAAGGAGATCATGGCGGCGATCGGCGACATGCCCGATTCTGAGATCGGTGCCCGGGTCGATCAGGCGCTGACCTACACCGAGACCGCTGCGGAGGCGCCGGTCATCATTGCCAAGACTCATCTGTCCGATGGCATTGAGGAGTTTGTGATCCGGGCTCCCATGGTCGCCAAGACCGCCCAGGCAGGACAGTTCGTGCGCGTGCTGGCCGACGAGAAGGGCGAGCTGATTCCGCTCACCTTGGCCGATTGGGACGCCGAGGCGGGCACCATCACCTTGGTCATTCAGGGCATGGGCACCAGCTCGCTGACCATGAATGCGATGACAGTCGGCGAGTTGTTCGCCGGGATCGCCGGGCCGCTGGGCCAGGCCAGCGAGTTGAACCGCTACGAGGGCAATCAGACGGTGGTCTTCACCGCCGGTGGTCTGGGACTGCCGCCGGTGTACCCGATCATGCGCGAGCACCTGCGCTTGGGGAACCACGTCACGCTGATCTCGGGATTCCGCAGCAAGGACCTCATGTTCTGGGACGGCACCGACGAGCGGGTCGGCAAGCTGCAGGCCGAGTTCGGTGATCAGCTCGACGTGATCTACGCCACCAACGACGGCTCCTTCGGTGTGGCCGGCTTCGTGACCACGCCTCTAGAGGAGATGCTCAAGGCCAACCAGGCCGGTGAGGAAGGGCGCGTCATCGCTGAGGTCGTGGCGATCGGCCCGCCGCTGATGATGCGCGCGGTCGCCGACCTGACTCGCGGCTATGGAGTGCACACCGTAGCGAGCCTCAACTCGATCATGGTCGATGCCACCGGCATGTGCGGGGCCTGCATGGTTCCGGTCAACGTCGGCGACAAGTTGGTGCGCAAGCATGCCTGCATCGACGGCCCCGAGATCGACGCCCACGCCATCGACTGGGACAAATTCCTGCCCCGGTTCGGGCTTTTCAAGGCCCAGGAACAGGCTAGCCGGGCCCGTCACGGCTTCTGATTTCACCTCGGCAACGCCCGGCTGGTCACCCGACCGGCCGGGCGTTGCTGCGTCCGGTCGGTCGGGCTGGCGGCGCATCTTGGTGACCCCGCCACAGAGACAGCATCGGTCCCTGAAGCTCTCACCCCTCTGGATGTAACAGCCAGATCAAAAGCCAGTTACGAGGTTTCGTACCCCCTTCCTCCACCCCAATCCCGCCGTCTAACGTCGTTGTCACAGACAAGAGACAGGCCGTCGACGAGCCCTTACCCCAAGGCACGCAGCCTCCCGAGGTTATGGAGCGAAGATGGCTTCCGAAGAGCTAGACCTTGCCGTTATTGGTGGCCGCGTCGTGTTGGGCGATGGCACCTACGATCTGGCGATTGGCGTCAAAGACGGCGTGATCGTCGCCCTGGCCCCAGCCGAGTTGCTGCCGCCAGCGAAAGAGACAATCGATGCCAAGGGCAACTACGTGCTGCCCGGCGTGGTCGATTCCGAATCACACCCCGGCTGTTACGTGCCGTTCCGCTACGACATGACAACAGAGTCGAGAGCGGCTGCCTGCGCCGGTGTCACCACCTGGGGAATCCAGGCCCCGGTGACTCGGATGGGTACCGAGCCGTTCAAAGAGATCGTCGGCAAGTCCGATGTGGTCTCCTTCCACGAATCCTTCCCATCGGCCAAGGCTGTGATCGAGGAGGTGTCCTACACCGACGCCTACCTGACGTACATGCTGGAGACCGATCAGCAGGCTGACGAGATTCCCGAATACGTCGAACAGCATGGCGTCATCGATTACAAGCTGTACCTGCAGACCCGCGGCATGAAGGGGATGTCCGACGCCGAGGACAACAACTGGCCCTCGCGCCGCGCAGGTCTAGGTACCGGCATCGATGACGGCACCGTCTTCCGGGTGATGGAAGAGGTCGCCCATTACGGCGGCATGGTGCATATCCATCCAGAGAACTGGGAGATCGGACGAATCTTCGAAGAGCGTCTGCGTAAGGCCGGCCGTACCGACTTCGGTGCCTGGACCGACCGTTCTCCGGACTTCTTGGAGGCCCAGCACATTCGGGCCTACTCCTACCTCGCCCAACAGACCCCGGGACGGGTATCGCTGTACCTGCAGCACTGCAGCACGCAGCTGAGTTTCGACGAAGTTCTCAAAGCCCGCGGCGAGGGTGTCGATGTGTATGCACAAACCGGCCCGGCGTGGTTGTGGGCCGAGCCGGAGTACGGCTGGCGGATCAATGTGCCGCTGCGTCGGCGCGACAATATCGAAGCACTGTGGGTGGCGCTGGCTGACGGCATTGTCGACGTTGTCGGTTCCGACCACGTTGTCGGCTGGGAACCCTCCAGCTACGAGGAGATGTACAACTCCAACATCTGGGATTGCCGCACCGGCTTCTCCCGGGTGGAGATGTTCCTGCCTGTCCTGCTCAGCGAAGGCGTCGCCAAAGGTCGGATCTCTATCAACCGCCTGGTGCAGGTCGCCTGTGAAAACCCGGCCAAGACCGCCGGCCTGTGGGGGAAGAAGGGGTCCCTGCTGCCCGGCTTCGACGCGGACATCGTGATCGTGGACGCCGGTCGCGAAGTGACGGTGAACAAAGACCACCTCAACACTCGCTCCGGTTGGTCGATCATGGAAGGCCACACCTTCACCGGCTGGCCGATCATGACCATCCTGCGCGGCAAGGTCACCGCCGAATGGGCCGACGACTCCCCCGGTATGCGTCCGGTGGGCGATCCTCGCGGCCTCTACCTGCATCGCAAGCCGCAGGGAGCGAAGCAGGCTTTTGCGGTCACTGAGCCCACGCGGGTCGCGCCGAGCAACCGCTGGCTGGGCACCGACTTCGTCCGTCCGGGGTTCTGCGAAGCCACCGTGCGCTACACCTCGATGGCCGGGGAGTGATCGTGGTGAATGAACATCCCGGCTTGTACAGCCGTGGCATCGCCCCGTGGGACGACGTCCTAGGTGAGGTTGATCGCACTGTATTCGAGACCGCCGGCTGGGCCCGTCGGGCCGGCTTCGGTGACCGTCCGGCGATCGTGGTGATCGACGTCAACTACAACTTCGCTGGGGAAAGCCCTGAGCCGATCCTGGACTCGATCAAGAAGTGGCGCTATGCCTGCGGGCCGGAGGCCTGGACGCGAAGCATCCCGGCGATCGTGCAGATCTTGGAGGTCGCTCGACGCAAGCGGCTGCCGATCATCTACACCACCAACCCGCGTCGGGCCGACGGCTTCGACCTCGGGGTGTGGAACGACAAGAGCTACCGCAGCTCCGATGTGGTCGATGTGCTGGGCCACAGGGGCAACGAGATCGTCGCGGAAGTCGCACCGGTCGACGGTGACGTCTTCATCGAGAAACGCAAACCATCGGCATTCTTCGGCACCCCGCTGATGAGTCACTTGTCGATGTTGCGAGCCGACTCGCTGATCCTGTTCGGCTCCACCACCAGCGGCTGCGTGCGCGCCACTGCGGTGGACGGCATCTCCTACGACCTGAAGGTGACCATTCCCCACGAAGCCTGCTTCGACCGCTCGCAGCTCAGCCACAAGGTGGCCCTGATGGATGTGCACATGAAGTACTGCGATGTCACCGACACCGCCGATGTCGTCGACTACTTGCAGGCCCTGCCGGCCGGGTTGTTCGACACCCAGTTTCCACCCGCAGCCGCTGCGGCCCGAGCACAGGAGGACTGATGTACGCACCCAAGTTCCGCCGGATCATCACCCAGATCAGTGAAGACCGCACCGTCGACGGCCGTCTCGGCGAGCCACCACTGCGAAAGGTGGTCGTGGCTGCGGTATTCACCAATCCCTTTCTGGGCGGCTACGTCGATGACCTCTCGCCGGCCATCGACTACTCCCCCGAATTGGGCACCTTCCTGGGTGGCCTGGCCGTCGAGGCTCTCGGCGCCCCCGCAGTCTCCTACGGTAAAGGTGGGATCGCTGGTGTGAATGGCGCCCAGGAGCATGTGATCTCGTTCATCACCACCCCGTTCGGCAACGCGTTGCGCGATGCCGTCGGTGGCGGTGCGGCCTGGATCTCTTCTGCCACGGTGGTGGGCGGGCCAGGCACGCTGCTCACCTTGCCGCTGGCCCACAAGGATGCGCTATACGTACGCGACAACTACGACGCGGTCACGCTGTATCCCGCCGACGCCCCCCATCCTGATGAGTTGCTGGTCGCTGTGGCCGTGGCTAATCGCGGACGGATCGGGGCCCGCCTGGGCGGCTTGAAGGCCGAGGAGATTGTCGGCAAGGACGGATTGTCATGATCACCCCGCCCACCTCG
Source organism: Propionibacteriaceae bacterium (assembly GCA_003451975.1). Lineage (GTDB taxonomy): Bacteria > Actinomycetota > Actinomycetes > Propionibacteriales > Propionibacteriaceae > Propionicimonas. The sequence goes on along the minus strand of DMIX01000158.1, from coordinate 133 downwards.
CCACAAGGGCTCCACCCCATGGTGGAGTTCTGCGAGGTGCAGCGCGCCTTCGGCGAGGTGGAGGCTGTGGCCCCCACCAGCCTGAAGGTGCACCGAGGCGAGTTCGTCTCCATCATCGGCCCCTCCGGCTGCG